>NZ_JANUXS010000005.1:0-212440 GCF_024814365.1 Corynebacterium sp. ES2715-CONJ3 | reverse complement strand
GTCAAAAACCAAGCAAGCCACACTCACCGGCCACCAAAAACACCACACCATTCACCAACACAACCCAACTGCAATCAAAAAAAACAAAAAAACAATTGGCACACTATTGAGTTCTCAAACAACACACACCACACACAAACCACATGCGCAGCAACCACAAACCATACAACCTAACACCACACAGCGTCAAATCGCACCAAGCTCATGCACCACCACGACCAACCCTGGCCGCAACGACCCACATAAAACTACACACCCCACACCAAACACACAAATCCCCAGCACACAAGCTATAAATAAGAATTTTGAACTCACTAAACGTGGGTTCAACAGAAAGCAGGGTTGAATAGGCCCGGTCCCACTGGCGTGGAGTAGGGTCGTAAAGGAGCAAATCTACGGCTCAGCTCGATACGCCTTATACTGTGAGATACGGGTCGAGTAAGGGCCTATATAAAAAGTTACTTAGAGAAAGAATATTAGAATTATCATGCTTGAACGCACTCAAATTTATGTAGATACCTCGTATCTACTAGCCAGTTTTTACAATGCTTGGGAAACGGGCGCCCGCTCACAATTAGAGATTGATCTTCCTGAGGTAGTTAGAGTCCTAAGCAGTATGGTCGAGCAAAGTTTAGGTCAACCCGTTCATCGCCAACTGTGGTACGACGGTATTCCCGATACCGGCCCTCACCGTTATCAACGATCGTTGCGGACCTGTGCAGGTGTGCAGCTACGTGCTGGATCGTTGATTGAGTGGGGTGAGCGCCGTACTCAGAAAGCAGTCGACACCCGTCTGGTTGCCGATATGGTGCTCGCCGGAGTACGTCGCGAAGTAACTGATATGGTGCTCGTCTCCGGGGATGCCGATATGATTCCAGGTGTACAGGAAGCTGTGGATAACGGCATCCGTGTACACCTTTATGGTTTCGGCTGGGAGTCGATGTCCTCTGCACTGCGCTTCTCCTGCGATACCACCACAATTTTAGATCCTCGCATGGACTTTGAGGACTGTATGCAATTGCAGGTTCTCGAGGGGCCTCTGCCTCCGCGTATCCAGCAGGAAGAATCAAAAGACAGTGCTGACCATCCTGAGTACAAAGAGAATTTCGATCCTGATGCAGCGGATAATTTCCAACAGCCTTATGAATATCAAAGCGCTGAGAACTCGGAAGAACTCCAAGAAGATCATCAGCCCGAGAAGCAGAACGAGGTTATAGTCGAGAATGAGGCGGAGATCGTCGCGCAAGTCCCCGATACCGAAGTTCCGCCGCCACATCACGTGGCTGTCGAATCGATCAAAGTAGAACGCAACTCCGTCGAGGAGATTAAAGACGGCGTACGATCGGTATCGATAGAAGAAAACGTAGAATACTCAGCTGCGGTCAATACTGGAGACTCCAGTCCTTCTCCCACCGATGCACCGGCGAAACGCCCTGTGCCGAGTCCCTCCATGATGGCTCCACGGCGCAAGCTCCGGTCGCGGTATGTGCCCCTCCCTAATGAGGTGTGGACATCAAGTGGCTCTTGTAGCCCCTTTGATGTGGGTCAACAGTACGCAATTTGGTGGTATGAGAAGGCCGCCAGCCCCGAGCAACTTGATGATGCCCATACCCTAACTGGAGGTGGGCTTCCGCCCGAGATCGATCGGCCGCTTTTGCAATTTGCCTGCGAAACCCTCCATGAGTACACTCTCACCGAGTCTCAGCGGGTCAATCTCCGCGACGGATTTCACTCTGGAATGCGCGGAATACTATTGGGTAATCGCCCCGACTAGGCTAGGCCTTTAAATAGGTCAGGCTTTCAAGGGTTGAACCGCAGCTCTTTCTCAAGCGCCGCAATACGTTGAGCCACTCGACTTTCAGGGTGCGGTTCCTCAATAGTTTTCATCCGTTGGCGCGCGTCATCGTCAAGCAAGGTATGCATAGTAAGCGCTTGATCATGGCGCGCGTGCAATGAAGCTCTGATTTCACTGAACGCGGTATCAATGGGAATAATATCTAAGTCTGAGACGTCTGGACCTGTCGATATGACCCCGTTCCCTGGTTCAGTCAGGTGTGCTAACTGATCTGATAGATCCGCGGCGACCCTTGCCAGCTGCTTAGCTGCTTGTTCTTTCTGTTGTTGCGCTTCGCTGGCGAGGGCGTCCATCTGTTCTATGGCATCGTCGAGGCCGATGAGCTGTTCAGCATAAATATAAACTTCTTGCATGGTCGCATGTGCATTTCTCGGGAGCTCATAGCGGCGGTAATGGTTTGCTAATATCAGCAATTCTCGAATTTTTGCAGCCAGTAATTCACTTCGTTGAGCGGCTCGAGCTCGACGTTCGCTCAGTTGCTTTAGCTGAGCCTCCGCAGCACTTGCTTGAGACCAAATGCGCTGATACTCATCCTCGGTGGCGGAGAATTTCTTCTTAAGGCGCTGCAGCTCTGGGTTAGAGCTCGATAAAGCAGCCCGAAGACGCTTGATACCCCTCGCCATAAAGTGAGCCATATATGCGCGCTGCCTTTCTCAATTTCCTTGTTTCAGACCATTATAAGACCGACGCGCGCCCTCTTCAGCCCAAAAGAAGAAACCCAGTATTCACGCACGCGAATACTGGGATAAATGTAGGCGCCTAAGCGTTATCTTGCTGCTCAGCTACTTGCCGACGTACCTCATCCATATCAAGCGCACGCACCTGGCTAATGAGATCATCCAAAGCTGCCGCTGGCAGGGCTCCTGCTTCACGGTAGACCATGATGCCATCCCGGAAAGCCATCAACGTAGGGATGGACATGATTTGCAAAGCAGCAGCCAATCCCTGATTTTCCTCAGTATTGAGCTTAGCGAAAGTAATATCCTCGTGCTTATCGGCAGCCTTGGTATAAACCGGCAGGAACTGTCGACACGGTCCGCACCACTCGGCCCAGCAGTCAACGAGAACAATACCGTCTGCGGTGACCGTTGATTCAAAAGTGTCTTCAGTTACATTAACGAGTGCCATTGTCTATTTATCTCCTACTATTGAGAATGATTGTTTCTTAATTGAGGGCGGGGTACTCCCACCGCCCCAGTGTATTCATGGTCAAACAATCGTGCACGAAACGCTTTCAGCAGGCGTATTCAAGAGAAGAAAATACCTAGTGAAAGGGATATTTACCGTGGTGAAAAACTACTATGTTTCCGGCATGACGTGTTCGCATTGCGTCGCCTCAGTCACCGAGGAAATCGATGAGATTCCCGGCACCGAGGGTGTCGAGGTAGATCTCGAGACCGGACGCGTCTGCGTTACTGGCCAAGGATTTAGCGACGAGGAAGTCGCCGCTGCTATTACCGAGGCTGGCTACACCCTCAAAGAGTCATAGCAACCCCATCACCTGATGGGGTGAGTTCTCATTAAACTAGGGCTCGTACCAGCATCCTACGACGGTGGTATGAGCCTTTAATATTTTCAACCCAAGGAGAAGTGTGAGTAGCGCCCCCGCTTTATCATCTAGCCATATCGAGCTCGGGATTACCGGCATGACCTGCACATCATGTTCGACTCGGGTGCAACGCAAACTAAATAAGGTCGATGGGGTTCAGGCCGCTGTTAATTACGCCACTGAAACCGCCTCTGTGGACTACGATCCCACGAGTACGAATCCAGAACATTTAGCCGAGGTTATCAGGGCTGCCGGTTACGACTCATTCATTCTCAATGATCCACCAAAGAGCCCGCAGGAACCGGGTTCAGAGGAAGAAACTGAGATCTCACCAATCGATAGAGCCCGCGACATGCATGCTCAGCAACTGCGCAACCGGTTGGCAATTTCAAGTATTTTGGCGCTACCCGTCTTTGTGCTCTCCATGTTTAGCGCCACCCAATTCGATAACTGGCAGTGGCTCTGTTTCGCTCTCACTGGTCCAGTATATTTTTATGGGGGCTGGCCTTTCCATCAGGCTACGGTTCGCAATCTTCGTCACGGTTCCTTCACTATGGACACCTTGATTTCTTTGGGCACCACCGCCGCCTTCGCGTGGAGTATCTATGCGCTCTTCCTCGGAGATGCCGGAGAGAACACAATGCGCATGGCCATGAGCTTCTCATCGCATAGTGACCACAGCGGAGATCATATTTACCTTGAATCCGTCGCGGTAGTGATCGTCTTTATTCTTCTCGGCCGATGGTTCGAAACCCGGGCAAAAGGGAGGAGTTCCCAAGCCCTGCAAGAAATTCTCAACCTCGGGGTAAAAACGGCAACCATTCTAGAAAACGGTTCGGAACATCGCCGCCGCACCGAATTAGTCGATGTGGGCTCGATCCTTGTCGTGCGGCCGGGGGAGAAGATTCCCACCGATGGGATCATCACCGCGGGGCACTCAGGGGTCGATGAATCCATGCTGACTGGCGAATCAGTACCCGTTGACAAAGCCGTGGGCGATAAGGTCTTCGGTGGAACTCTCAACACCTCCGGACGGCTTTTGGTCGAGGCCACCAAGGTAGGTAAAGATACCGCTTTAGCGCAACTTGCGGAATTGATGACCCAAGCCCAAGCAAAAAAAGCACCCGTGCAAAAGCTTGCGGACGCAATTTCCCAGGTATTCGTACCCATTGTGGTCGTCATTGCGGTTCTTACCGTCTTGGTGCACTTCTTCCTTTTGAATGCTAGCTCGTCAGACGCCTTTGCTACCGGAGTCGCCGTCCTTATCATCGCCTGTCCGTGCGCTCTCGGACTCGCTACTCCCACTGCGCTACTCGTGGGCGCGGGTCGTGGTGCACAACTCGGTCTTGTCATTAAAGGCCCAGAGATTTTGGAAAATACTCGTCGGATTACGGCGGTCGTGCTCGATAAGACAGGCACTATCACCAAGGGTGAAATGACAGTGGACACGGTATCATTGCTTCCGGAGAGCGAGCTAAACCGCGACGAAGCCCTCAGATATGCTGCTGCCGTGGAACAGGGCTCAGAGCACCCCCTTGCTCGCGCCTTGCTGCACACACAGGCTCGTCCTCTGCCAGAGATTACGGATTTTTATTCGACCCCAGGCCGCGGAGTCGCAGCAACGGTAGCAGGGAAAAAAGTCGTTGTAGAAAAGCCGCACACGTCTGTTGATGCCAAGGTGGCGTCAGACATTCGGGACCTTGAAGCCAGTGGTGCCACAGTGCTATTACTCGGCATCGATGGTGTTTATCACGCCCTCATTGCGGTGCGCGATCAACTCAAAGACGGGGCTCCTGGGGCAGTTGATGAACTACGTTCTTTAGGGCTTGTACCCTATATGCTCACCGGCGATAATCGAGGCGCTGCCCAGTTCATGGCGCGTCAAGTAGGCATTGATGATAGTCATATCTTTGCCTCCGTCATGCCGGAACAAAAGGTAGAACGCGTGCAGGAATTGCAGCGTCGTGGTGAAACGGTGGCGATGGTCGGCGATGGCATTAATGATGCAGCCGCCCTTGCTCAGGCCGATCTCGGCTTGGCAATGGGCGCGGGCACCGATATTGCAATCGAAGCAAGCGATATCACGATCATGAATAACGATCCACAACATATACCGCTAGCCATTAAGCTGTCGCGGGCAACGCTTAGAACGATCAAATTAAATCTGTTCTGGGCTTTCGCCTATAACGTCATCTTGATCCCGGTAGCAGCCGTCGGCCTGTTAAATCCCATGTTTGCGGGTGCCGCAATGGCCTTAAGTTCAGTATTTGTAGTGGGCAATTCACTGCGCTTGAAGGCTTTCGGACGCTAATTAATGCGGCATATTGGCAAAGCGAGAAAAGTGTAGCTGGTGGGCCACGCGTACCGTGTCAATAGGCCCACCGCGGTGCTTTGCCAAAATAATATCGGCCTCGCCCGCGCGGCTATCTTCTTTGTCCTGTGAATCGGGGCGGTAGAGCAACATCACCATATCGGCGTCCTGCTCCAGAGATCCAGATTCACGCAGATCAGCCAATTGCGGGCGCTTATCCGTGCGCGATTCAGGGCCACGGTTGAGCTGGGAGATGGCCACCACCGGCACTTCCAGCTCCTTTGCCAAAAGCTTTAAGGAACGGGAAAATTCGGAAACTTCCTGCTGGCGTGATTCGGTTTTCTTGCCACTGCTCATGAGCTGTAAATAGTCGACGACGATTAGTTGCAGATCGTGCTTCTGCTTTAATTTACGTGCTTTTGAGCGGATTTCCATCATAGTGAGGTTCGCGGAATCATCGATAAAGATGGGGGCATCCTTAAGCTCGTCGGTGCGGCTGACGATTACCCGCCAGTCCTGGTCCGTCATGGTACCGCTGCGCATATCGGTTAACTTGATTTCTGTTTCCGCCGAGAGCAAGCGCATGACGATCTCGGATTTGCTCATCTCGAGAGAGAAGATTGCGGCTGCTTTATTGTTTTTAATGGCACATGAGCGGACAAAGTCGAGCGCTATCGTTGACTTTCCAACGCCCGGACGCGCCGCCACAATGATCATCTGACCTGCGTGTAAACCATTGGTGAGCCGGTCAAGATCCACAAAACCAGTAGGGACCCCTTGAGCTAGGCCGCCGCCGTCGGAAATGCTATCGAGTTCAGCGAGGGTTTCTTCCAAAATATCGCCTATCACCATATAGTCCTCGGTGGCGTTAGTGCGGGTAATGGAAAAGACTTCCTGTTGAGCTCGGTCAATAACGGCATCAACCTCGGCACCCTCGGTGCCCTCGTAACCTAATTGCACTACCCGAGTTCCAGCCTCGACGAGGCGCCTCAGAAGCGCCTTCTCCGCCACGATTTCAGCGTAATACTTAGCGTTAGCGGAGGTAGGAACCGAAGAGATAAGTTGCACGAGATAGGGGGCGCCGCCGATACGCTCTAAATCATTCGAGCGATCGAGGCGTCCACCCACGATCACCGGATCGATTTCGCGCGACTCAGAGAACAGTTCGATCATCGCGTTAAAAATAAGTTGATGGGCAACGCGATAAAAATCCTCTGCTCTGAGGATATCGATCATATCGATCACGGCGGAGCCGCTCAGCAGCATCGCTCCCAACACGCCTTGCTCGGCCGCTAGGTCAAAGGGAGGTTGCCGGTAATCGTCCACCGATGGGGCGGTCTCGCGTTGCTGATAGGAGCGAAACTGTCGGGGTTCAGCTACTGGGATATCCTCTTTCGGCACTGCCTGCGAGTAAATTGGGGCCTGCGCGTCGTCATCGAAATTGGTATCTGGAAAATTTGTCATATCGAGCGCTTTTCTCCATCTAGTTATATCCAGCGGCTCTCTGCCACCGTGGTCTGTCTACCATTATCGCCTACGCCTGAGCGACGCTAAAAACGGTGCGCTTCTTAGATATCGGATCTAACAGTGCACCGGCTGCACCGATCACTCCCACATGCGAGAATCCCTGCGGGAAATTCCCCCATAGTCTGTGGTTGTGCGCATCGTATTCCTCCGCTAGCAACCCCACATCATTGGCTGCCTGAAGAAGCGATGAGAACAATTTGTGTGCTTGCGACATCTCACCGGTACGCGCATAGTATTCCACCAGCCAAAAATTACAGATGAGAAAGGGAAATTCCCCTCCCTCCACGCCGTCGATCCCGGATTCGGTAGCGTAGCGGTAGATCAAGCCAGAGGGGCTGGCTAGCGTCTCCGTGATGCGCTCAACGGTGCGCGCCAATAACGGATCGGCCCAGGAGATTAATCCCGAGTAGGGGAGTTGCAGAAGGGCTGCGTCAACATGTGGGGAATCATAGGTTTGGCAAAAATATTGACCCTCAGGCTCGATTCCGTTCTGAAAAATCTCTTGTCGAATATCCATCGCGGTGTGGTGCCAGAGTGAGCGCGTCTGGGTATCTACTTTATGGCTGTGTGCTTGGTGGAGCATCGCTCGCAGGCCTCCGTAGATCATGGCCCTCGAATGCGTGAAATGGTGAAGATCTCCGCGCATTTCCCAGATTCCGCGATCCTTGTCCGCTATCCGCTCAATCATGGCATCCGTAATGATCAGCTGTGCCTGCCATGATTCGTAAGTATCGGGGTAGCCTCGATCCCGCAATTCCTGGCAAGCGATAAGCACTTCACCGGCCACGTCGGCCTGGAATTGCTCGCTAGCACCGTTGCCGATGCGCACCGGCAGAGAGGATCGATACCCCGGTAGATGGGGCAATTCCTGTTCCAGCAGATCAGTGCTACCATCAGCGCGGTACATGATTTTATAATCGCGTACAGCTAATGCAACCCATTGTCTCCACCGATCAATATATGAGATCGGATTGGGGCTGACACCCAAACTATATGCTCGCGCTAGAGCTTGGATGCTAAAGGCGCTATCGCGCAACCAAGCATAGCGATAATCCCAGTTTCTGCTCCCGCCTGGCCTCTCAGGTAAAGAGGTTGTGGGTGCAGCAATAATGGCTCCTGATGGATGGCACAATTGTCGTAGTACTTGAGCACTGCGCGAGGCCGCTCGCAGTATTTCATTCGATTCTTCTAGCGAATGCGTTTGTAGGGCATAGGCTGGGTGGGGGAGGACGTAGGGCCACGTCAAACGCACCCGAAAGATATCACCCTGCCTAATAGTTGGTGGAATGTCCGGACTATCGATACTGAGATCAACTCCATGGCACTGGTGAGTACTGATGCTTGGAGAATTATATTCAACCGCTGAGCGTCCATATTCGACTCCGATAATTAGCTCGTGATTGATATCGGCTTGACCGCGTATCCCTCGAATTTCACGATCAAAGATAACAGTTCCGTGTTCAATATTAAGGGTATCTGTGCGGCTAAACTCCGCTACAGCGGTACTGTAGACGCTCGTGAGTTGTCTTCCGTCGTAATGATATTCGCGGTGACAGTGCCAATCCTTGGGATTGTGTGGCCCCAAAAACCACCGACCATGGCGCTCATCGCCAAGTACGGCGGCGAAAATTGATGGAGAATCAACCTGAGGTAAGCATAACCAGTCCACACTGCCATGGCGTGATATGAGAGCGAGTTGACCGTTAGCGCCGAGCAGAGCGTACTCAGAGATGGCGGGCGGGAGGTAATGAGGCATGAGACCCCTTCGGCATTCCGTGATTGTGTGATTCTGTGATTCCGTGAATCCAGGCTCGGAGGTAGTTGGTATATCCCTTAAAACAGTAGCTAAAAGGGGGTGGCAGGGAGATGGATTTAGCCAGCGAATATAGCGGACCTGCATACCGGAGATCAATAGTTATCCACAGGGGGTGTTGATAAGTTGACCGGAGTTGTGGATAGCGCCTCGAAGACGCAGGTGCGAGTGTGGATAAGCGTGTGCGGATGCCCGTTTTGCCTTCTCCATACAAGCAAAAGTCCAGTTCGGAGGCATTTTGTGGGTACCACTAGGCGCCCTACCCCTTTCAAGGGGAAGCATTTGACATCACGAACTTCTTGACAGCACCACAAGGCTTATGGGTTTGAGCTGGACGAAGTTATCCACACCTTGTACACAGGATAAAAATCATTCGAGGCATCCCCCGCTAAAGGGATGCCTCGAATGTGCTGTTGTCATTGGGAGAGCTTTTAAAAATTCAAGCCCACCGTCGCGGTTGCCTATTCTCTAGGCAGCTGCGACCTGAAAGTTCACGGTAGCTACAATCGTGGAGTGTAGCTTCACGTCTACCTGGTACGAACCAGTGGTCTTAACAAGACCTTTTGGCAGTACAATTGCACGCTTGTCCAGGTTAGGTCCGCCGGCTGCCTTCACAGCTGCGGCAATATCTTCAGCGCTAACAGAGCCGAAGATTTTACCCTTCTCAGAAGTGCGCACAGAAACGGTGACGCCTTCAAGCGCCTCCAGCTCTGCCTTCACTTCGCGAGCATGGTCGAAGTCGCGAATCTCGCGAGCTTGTTGGGCACGTTTGATGCCCTCAATCTGCTTCTCTGCGCCGCGGGTGGCAACAATGGCCAGGCCGCGGGGAAGCAGCAAATTACGTCCGTAGCCGTCTTTAACCTCGACGATGTCGCCTGCGACACCGAGGTTCTCGACAGCGGCGGTGAGGATCAGTCTCATGATCCCTGCCTTTCGTGGTTTTCATATCTTCCCAGTTGAAGGGGAAGAAAAGGGTGATATCTGTGATGTGCTTACGGGTTCTGCGTTCTCTGCTGATCCGGCTAGGATCAGAAGGGAGGCTCTTCGTCGCCACCAAATCCGCCAGCTGCGGGGGCCGAACCCCAGGGGTCATTGCTCGGGGCCTCAGAACGGCCGCCGAAACTGCCTGATCCGCTATCGCTATAGCCACCGGATCGTCCTTGCGGAGCCGATCCCGTCTGGGGGCGGGAACCGTAGTTACCGCCGCCACCATAATTGCCGCCACCTTCACGAGGGTTGCGGACAATATCGGCAGTAGCGTAGCGCAAAGATGGGCCTACTTCATCTACTTCGAGCTCCATAACGGTGCGTTTCTCACCCTCGCGGGTTTCGTAGGAACGCTGCCTGAGCCGACCGGTTACGATAACCCGCATACCCTTCTTGAGGGATTCTGCGACGTTTTCAGCGGCTTGGCGCCAGATATTGCAAGACAAAAACAGTGCCTCGCCGTCTACCCACTGGCCCGATTGGGAATCGTACCGGCGCGGGGTGGAGGCAACCCTAAAGGTTGCTACCGCTGCGCCCTGCTGGGTAAAACGGAGTTCGGGGTCGGCGACAATATTGCCGACAATCGTCATAGTGACGTCACCTTGTGCCATGATCGTGCCTCTCTTATCTGCGTAATGTAGATCGAATAGATGCTGCTAGGGATAAATGAGTAGATGGGAGCGAGAAGAATCGCTGTCCTAGTATTCCACCATTGCGGGGCGTTGAGCGCGAGGGCTCGTATAAGGATTGCCCGAATACTGTGGATTTTAGTAGGGACTTATTTATCTCCGCGCAGGACCTTGGTACGCAGAATGCTATCGCTCAGATTCAGCCTACGGTCAAGCTCTTGGACGGTAGCAGATTCGCAGTGAAGATTGACGACGGCATAAATGCCTTCCTCATTCTTCTCAATTGGGTAGGCCAAGCGGCGCTTACCCCAGATGTCAACCTTTTCCACGGTGCCGTTTTCCTTGCGGACAACCTCAAGGAATTTGTCTAGGGACGGGGCAACGGTGCGTTCATCCTGGGATGGTTCCAGAATGATCATAATTTCGTAGTGACGCACGGACCTCATCACCTCCTATGGTCTTAATAGTATTTTGAGTCGGCCGCACCCTGGGTGGGTGTGGCAGGAGGGTCTTGTTGCGTCAGCAACCTTTCTAAAATATCGCATTCCGTGCCGAAAGTCGATTCTTTTCCTAGTTGGGCCTGCCGGTTAGAGCGAGACCGCCACTCCTATGATGACAGGAATTACTGTGATAAATACCAGTGCGATGCTAAAGAGACTCCAGGTGAGCTGAGGTTTTTTGTCATAGTAGTGAGAGAGAAAAGAGCCGGTGAAAAGTGCAAAGCCCACCATCACGCTTATAATCGCCACCAAAGTATGTGCTGCCACCGCGGTCCTTTCTGTTCGTGTCCCTAATGTACCTTGCAACATAAAGAAAATCACCACCGCTCGTATAGGCGGTGGTGATGGTTGCTACTGGCCAAATAATTCGGCCGGGAGGTTGATACCCGGGAAAACCTCAACATACTCAGGTTCCGCTGGAGCAGGAGCGGGAGCAGGAGGGGCTACGGGTGGTGCTTCCTCCACAGCCTCAGGGGTTTGAGCGGCAGGCGCCTGCGGACTCTGATAGTAGAACTGTCCACTACTATTGGTCCCCATATCTCCGACAAAGTCGGTACGTCTTATTTGCCCGAGCGGCTCAGCAGCGGGGAATTCTTCAACGGCGCGCCCGGCTAGTGCACCATCAAGAACTCCCTTCCAGATAGTCGTGGGCAGGTTGGCGCCATAGATGGAGCCGCCTCCGGCATTGAGGATAGCCGAGGAATCATCCGTGCCCACCCATACGGCAGTGGCCAGCTGTGGGGTGGCACCGACCATCCACGCGTCCTTATTGAGCCCGGTATCACCGAGCTGCTGGGTGCCAGTCTTGGCAGCAGACTGGCGGCCATCGTTGAGGACATTGTAGTTCGACCAAGCTGCGATCGGGAGCATAGCATCGATGGTATTGGAGGCTACGTTGCGTGCTACTCGGCGCTCTCCTTCACCTACTTCGTGCTGGTAGAGAACTTCACCGTCGCCCGTCTCCACGCGCTCGACGAAGTACACCTCGTGCCAAATGCCCATATTGGCCAAGGTTGCTACGGCGTGCGCCATATCGAGAGGTCGGGAGCTATATTGTCCCAAAATTACGCCCTCATAGGGCTGTCCACCATTTTCAGTTAGTGTTTCCTCTGTTCCGGTAAACGATCGCGCAACTCCAAGAGCGTGCGCCATATCCGCCACATCTTGGGTGTTATTATCGAGCGATTTTTGCACCCGAAGGAAGGGAGTGTTCAAAGACTGCTTCAACGCCTCTTTCATGGTGCAGGCGCCACCACACCCTCCGCCTTGAACTTGGGCGTTATTGCCCAGGGTGAAGGGGGCGGTGGAGTAGAGGCGGTTCGGGGAGACACCCTGTTGGAGGGCCGCGGCATAGCCGAAGATCTTAAAGGTCGAGCCGGTCTGATAGCCGGCATTGGCATAGTCCCAACCATTGGGATCCTCGCCGCCATAATAGGCTCGCACTGCACCGGTAGCTGGTTCCACCGATACGGCAGCGGTTCTTAAATTCTCTGGCTGGCCCTCCAGGTTAGAGCGCACAGTGTTGACGGTAGCCTGCTGAGCCTGGGTATCAATGGTGGTGATGATGCGCAGACCTCGGGTTTCCACATCCTCCTGGCTGATACCGTGGGCAGCTAATTCTGCCATGGCCTGGTTTTTGATGTGGCCGTTCGTGCCTTCCGCCTCGGTATAGGCCTGATTGAAGGCCGGATCGATGGTCTCTGGATAGACCGCCGCTGCACGCTCATCGGGGTTGAGCCATCCCTCGTCCACCATGCCATCGAGCACATAATTCCAGCGGGTTTCCGCCTCTGCGCGGTTCTTCCATGGGTCTAATTCGGATGGGCGCTGGATAGACGCGGCAAGAACCGCGGCCTGTTCCGCACTCAGATCCCCAGCAGTGGTACCAAAATAGGCATGGGCGGCCGCTTCGATTCCATAGGCATTACGGCCGAAATAAATGGTGTTGAGATACGCTTCGAGCACTTGATTCTTGTCCCACTCATTGGCCATCTTGACCGAGTACACCAATTCCCGCGCTTTGCGCTTATAGGAGTAGTCATTGCCTACCACCATATTTTTTACATATTGCTGGGTAATGGTGGAGCCGCCGCCGGCGGAGCTGTTTCCGGTGAGCTGGCCTATAGCGGCGCGCGCAAAACCAGTAAAGGAAAAACCGTTATTTTCGTAGAAATCACGATCCTCCGCCGCCAGGACGGCATCTCGCACTTGCGGAGGAATACGATCGAGACTTATCTCCTCGCGATTTCCTTCCGCTGGAACAATGCGGGCTAGTTCCGTCTTGCTATCGGCGGCATAAATGCGAGAGACCTGTTTGGTTACTAGTTCCCCAGGTTGCGGTACCTCGATGGAGATATAGGCCACCATAAAGATTAGAAAGGGCACCGCAATAAGCGTGGTGAGCGCAACCGCGAGGCCGGAGAAGATCCACTTCGATTTCTTTCCTGCATTTTTCTTCGGTTTCGCCGCGTCAGCGCGACCTTTTTTCTTATCAACCACGTGAAAAGCTCTCTCTCAAGTTTTTCCGTCCCAGATCTTTTCTTTTATCTTGGTCTATCTTTGTCTATCTATGTCTGGGATGCCCAATCGGATGAGTTCTTAGGGCCCAATATGTGCCGCTGCGAGTAGATGATTCCACTGGCAGTTGGGACATACCTCTACTTTATGAATAGTAAACTCTCGTCCTTGCTGTGTAAATTGCTCAATCTCCGCTAACGATCTGGCACTTCCAGAGGCTCGGCCTAATTGTTCGCCGTAGACCCACAGCACTTCGCGGAGGTCATCCTCCGAACAGATTGGACACGGATAAGGAGCGGGGGTCCCGTGATAGCGGGCAGCTGCCACAAGAAGAAAATCAGCCTCACAGACCATCGCCCGACTTACCTGCCCGGCGCGCCACTTATTGAGGAGGCGGCGACGAGCCAACCGGTGCGTGACTTGTCCTACAAATTCCACCATGCTCCCAGTTTAGCTATTTATGTTCGCTCTTAGGATTTTCTTAAGACAGCGACTTCTAACGATTTACCTGCCCACAGAAAGGCTGGAACTAGACTTATTGAGTAATCCGTCTTCCAGCGCGAAAGGTCTTTTGACAGATATAAATGTGATCAATTAATCAACGTTCATGCAGCTTAAACTCGAACTCAGGATGGGAAAATAGCTACAATTAGAAGATTATGAATGCTAAAACCGCCAGAGAACTAGCAATCCGCGTGCGCCCTGCACTGACGAAACTTTATGTGCTCTATTTCCGTAAGGCGCAGTCCTCCGACCTCACTGGTCCGCAGCTGACTATCTTGGCGCGATTAGCCGAAGAAGGTGCCTGCCGTATTAGCCATATTGCGAAGGCCGAGGGTATTCGGATGCCGACCGCCTCTAATGCCCTGCACCAATTGGAGGACCGGGGAATGGTTGAGCGGCTCCGCGAGGAAGCAGACAGGCGCGGGGTCAGGGTTCAGCTCACCGATTTCGGCCGCCGTGAGCTGACGAGGGTGGGGGAGGAGCGTATCGGTCACCTCACGGATATGTTCACCTCTCTTCCGGAGGAAGATTATGACGACGCCGTGCGCCTCGCCTCTTTAATACAAGACCTCGCTGATTCCTACGGCGATATTGTAGAGAATGCCCGCGAGGTTGAGTGACCCTGTTCTGATACCCCCTATACCATCGACCACGTTGCCGGGTACGCTGGGATCTATATTCTGTCGATCTCAAGGAGCCTTGGTCTATGTCTCAGCAGTCCTTAGCAACCGCGCTTATAACGGGGGCGAGCCGCTCCGTAGGAAAGCGGCTTACTGAGCTATTGCTAGAGTCGGGCTACTATGTCTACGCCCAGCACCATCGCAGTATGATCCCCTTCGAGCATGAAAACCTCGAATGGTTCCAGTTAGATCTAGCCCACGGGGATATGGCAAAACTACCTGTCGTCGATCGACTTGACGCCCTTGTCCACTGCGCCGGCATCGCCACTCTCGGGCCCACAGCCACCCAGCCGCGCAGCGAATGGGAAGCCCATATGGACGTCAATCTTCTAGGCCCCTATGAATTAACTCAGCACTATCTACCGGCACTTGAACGCAGCAGTGGCCAGATGATCTATGTGAATTCTGGTGCGGGACTTAATACTCATGCACACTGGGGCGCTTACTCGGCTAGCAAATTCGCCGCCCGTGCATGGTGTGAGGCACTTAGACAAGAGCATAAGTCGATACGCATCAGTAGTGTTTACCCGGGCCGCATCGCCACCGATATGCAACGAGCTATCCGAGAGCAGGAGGGTGGACCGTATACTGAGAGAGAGTACTTATCGGTGGACACCGTTGCAGACACCCTGCTGAATATCCTCACCCTGCCTGCCGACGCCCACATTCCTGATCTCTCAATCCGTCCGAGGTAGGCCATGGACCATCCCGAAAATGACTTAAGTTCCGATGCCGATTACGCCAACCGCTTTAGACCCGGCGCGCACTCATTCGATGAATTAGCCGATGCCACTGATCCTTTAGCGGAAGCTCTACGTAACCGCACCTCAACCAGGCAGGCGATCTACTTTGCCCTACTCACTCCGCTTCTGACCGCACTCGTGGCTTATATTTTGGCTTGGGTTGCGCGGTGGAGGGGCGGGCCGCTCTGTGATGGCGGCGAGGTTGTATGGATTTGTTCAAGGAACGCGGAGTTATGGTGGCCTGCACTGACGAGTGTCATACCAATAGTGGCGACTTTAGGGTGCGCGGTCATAATGTATCGGAAATATTTAGGGTATACCCGATGGCGCCCCTGGATGGGCACCTTCTGGTTTTTGGTACCGTTCTCAATGATCTGGATGGTCACCGTATTCCAGATGTCCATCGTGGGCCATTAGCTCCTTGACATCCATATACAGAAATCTCAAGCCCCCGCGCAGGTGAATGCTCGGGGGCTGGAGTGGTTTTTTTAGTGGGTACTCAGACTAGCGTGCCGAGCCACTTCAGCGCATTCGGGGCGCCCGCAGTGACGGGTTTCGAGGTTCTCGTAACAGTCTGGGCACATGAGAACGAGATCTCGACAATTGTCTTCGTTGATGCAGTGCTCAAATTTATTCGTGGGTGCACCGCACTTGCAGTGGCCAAGTTGGACAAAGCCGGGGTCTTTTACTCCGGCGCCAAATTCTAGGTGCATGCGCTGGTCAAAGACATAGAGAGAGCCTTCCCACAGTCCAGAGTTGCCGAACTGCTCTCCATAGCGCACGATACCGCCGTCAATTTGATAGACCTCTTTAAATCCTCGGTTCTTCATGAGCGAGGAGAGGATTTCGCAACGGATTCCGCCAGTGCAATACGACACTACAGGTTTATCTTTCATCCAGTCGTATTTGCCAGATTCAAGCTCGCGGATGAAATCATGAGTGGTACGCACATCGGGGACAACGGCGTTTTTAAATTTGCCAATCTCGGCTTCCATGGCATTGCGGCCATCAAAGAAGACGACCTCCTCACCGCGCTCTTCCACCAGCTTATTGACATCCTCGGGTTTCAAGTGAATTCCACCGCCGACGACACCACGCTCATCGACTTTAAGTTCACCCGGTGCACCGAAGGCGACGATCTCATCGCGAACTTTAACGCTTAGCTTAGGGAAGTCATCGGCCCCTCCGTCGGACCATTTAAATTCAGTGCCCTTAAAGCCTGGGTACTCACGGAATTTTCGGACGTACCGTTTGCAAGCGGCCATATCGCCGCCGACAGTACCGTTGATGCCGTGTTCGGAGATGAGAATTCGACCTTTAAGGCCGAGCAATTCACACAGTTCACGCTGCCATAACATAACCGCCTTAGGGTCTTTAATGGGAGTGAACTTGTAGTACAGGAGAATTTTGCCAACGCTCATAATATAGTCAAGCCTAGTCGGCGATCTTGGTTCACACCTAACCCAATGAGGGTGATATATCCCGTACGCTTGAGGGTATGTTCACCGCTTATGTGGCCACAACGATTCGCGAGGCTGAGAAGCCCCTTATTCATCCCGACGATCGGCTTATGCGTACTGCCGCTCACGCTGTGGCCGATCACATTGCTGCATGTGTTCGCGCCGATGCCACTATACTGATCTTGGCTGGCATAGGAGGCAACGGTGGTGATGGTCTCTATGCAGGGGTGGATCTCATTAAGCGTGGCTATGACAGAATTTGTGCATATATGCCAGATGAGGCCTACCTTCCGGCACTCACAGCCTTCACCGAGGCTGGGGGATCTATAATCGGCGATCTTGATAAGATCACTCCTGATCTTATTGTCGATGCCCTCGTGGGCCTCGGCTGCCATAGCGGAATTGATCCAAAGATAGACAATTTTATTGCGAACAATCAAAATGCGGTCATCGTGAGTGTGGATATTCCCAGTGGAATTGATGCCGATACGGGTGTCGCCTTCAGCCCACATATACGCGCAGATTACACGATCAGTTTTGGAGCGGCTCGGGGTGCCCATCTCATCAGTCCTCATTGTGGCACTATTTCCATTGCACCCATTGGAATTGAAGATCATCTCCACACTCCCTTGGGGTACCTGAGCCATAGCATCACCGCTGATGGGAAAATCGGAGTTCGAGGGGCAGACTTCGACGCCCACCGCGTCATCCCTGGACCACTCGATCACAAATACAGTGGGGGAGTAGTGGGGATTATTGCTGGTAGCCCCACCTATCCAGGTGCAGCGGTGCTGGCGACTACCGCCGGTGTGCAAGCCACCAGCTCCATGGTGCGCTATCTCGGACCATGCGCGAACGAAGTCATTGCTCTTAATCCTGAGGTAGTATGCCAAGACGGAGCGGTCGATGCCTGGGTGATCGGTCCAGGCGGAGCAGGAGCGGCCGATATCGAGAATATTCTTGGCTCTCCTTGCCCCGTCATCCTTGACGCTGGAGCATTGACCACGCTAGCGCAATCGGAGCTTTTGCGTAGTCAGCTGATCGCGCGCACAGATCCCACTGTTCTTACGCCACACCACGGAGAATTTGAGACTCTGGCGCGAAATTTCTGCACGGAATCACTAGCCACGGGCGGCTTAGGGGCCATTCAAGAGCTTGCGGATCATATGGGCCATACTCTTGTGGTGAAGGGGAGAAAAACAGTGATATGCACAGGCAGTAGGGACGCAGTGATAGCAATAGATTCGGGTCACTCGTGGCTAGCAACCCCGGGAACCGGTGACCTCTTGGCAGGGATGATGGGAGCGTGGGTAGCCCACCACCAGGCCCGTCAGCTCAATATCAATCTCGCTATACCACTCAGTGTCCATATCTTAAATATCGCAGGGTTCCTAGCGGCACAAACGACCTATGGGGCGGCACCAACGTCAGCGAGTGCGGTAGCACGAAAAATTCCTGAGGCTACAGCCGCGATCCTCTACACTAAAAAACTATGAGATTTGGAATGCGAAAACCCTCCCTCAAGAAATCCATCAAAGCACGCACCACCGGCCGCGCTAAACGCGCTGTCAAGCGCACTCTTATCCCCGGTTATGGCCAACGCGGTATGGGCTTGGTCAAAGACCCCAAAAGGGCTGTGAAAAACGCTATCTATAAGCGCACCACATTCAGCCTCTGGGACCTTTTCCGCTGATTTATACCTGCAACTCAGGCACTACTAGGCGCAGTATAAACCACACCACAAAGCCACCGGCTAAAAGCCACCATACCCAGCGCTGTGAGGTCCATGTCGGTATTCTGAGCGCGAAGGTCTTCGCTAGCCAATAAAGCCAGGCCCACGCCGCGAGAACAAGCACCACAAGGCCATAAGCATTCATTGCTAGGGCCTTGGCGATATCGAGGTGGAGTACATAGTAGAGCATCCGGGTGCTACCGCAGATTGGACAATTAAATCCAAATAACGCCTTCGACGGGCACAGGGGGGCACGCGGTGCGGTGGGATCGATGAGTACGAGCGCGATACATCCCATCACGCCTGCCCCCAGAACGAGGAGCGGACCTAGGGGGCGCTCCTCGAGGGGTAGAGACATGAGTTATTTCACCACAAGATTGACCATGCGACCGGGCACGACGATTTCCTTGATAATGTCCTTTCCAGCTATATGCTGGGCGATCGTCTCGTGGTTACGTGCGGCTGTAATGACAGCGTCCTGATCGGCGTCAGCCGCGACCATGATGCGGGCGCGTACCTTGCCGTTAATTTGCACCGGCAGTTCCACCTCGTCATCGCTGAGCCATTTCTCGTCATAGGATGGGAATGGTTCGAAGGCGATCGTAGAGTCGTGGCCGAGTCGCTGCCACAATTCTTCAGCGATATGCGGGGCTAATGGGGCAATCATAATAATCAAGGGCTCCACGGCCTGGCGGGGCACCGCTCCCTTATAATTCTTGGTGAGGAAGTTGACGTACTCGATCGACTTCGCCACCACCGTATTCAGGTGCAGGGCCTGATAGTCCTCAGTAATACCTGCGATCGTACGATGCAGAGTTTTGGTGGCTTCATCGGAAAGCGCCTCGGCGGTCACCGCGAGCTCGCCGGTATCCTCATGAACAACCAGGCGCCACAGGCGCTGCAAGAACCGCTGCGACCCCACAACATCCTTTGTTGCCCACGGACGGGAGGTATCCAGGGGGCCCATCGCCATCTCATACACACGGAGAGTATCCGCGCCAAAATCATCGCAGATTTCATCAGGAGATACCGCATTCTTCAGCGATTTGCCCATTTTTCCGTATTCCTGATGAACCTTTTCTCCCTGGTAGAAGAATTCACCATCGCGCTCGATGACATCGGCAGCAGGCACGTAGACGCCGCGCGAATCGGTATAAGCAAATGCCTGAATATACCCTTGGTTGAAGAGACGACGATAGGGCTCAAAGGAACTGACATACCCTAAGTCAAAGAGAACTTTGTGCCAAAAGCGAGCATAAAGCAAATGGAGGACCGCGTGCTCCACGCCGCCTACATAAAGGTCAACGCCGCCACAATCGCCCTCCCACTGCGGGCCGGTCCAGTATTTCTCATTCTCAGGATCGCAGAATGCCTGATCATTCTTAGGATCGATATAGCGCAATTGGTACCACGAGGAACCTGCCCATTGCGGCATCACATTGGTATCACGGCGATAAGTTTGAAGGCCATCGCCTAGATCGAGCTCCACATTCACCCAGTCCTCTGCCTTCGCGAGCGGTGGCTGAGGGGCAGAATCGGCATCGCTCGGGTCAAAGGTCGCGGGCTTATAATCCTGAACCTCGGGCAAGACTACCGGTAGCTGGGATTCGTCTAAGCCGTGGGGGATACCGTCAGAGTCATAGACAATGGGAAAAGGCTCGCCCCAGTAGCGCTGCCTGGCAAAGAGCCAATCTCGCAGCTTATACTGCACCTTAACCTCGCCGATGCCCTCAGCCATCAACCAATCAGTGGCTTTTTTAATAGCCGCATCCTTGCCCAGGCCATTGAGATCCAAGCCGCGTTGATTAGCCGAATTGATATGTGGGGCATCGGAGGTAAAAGCCTCGGTGGAAATATCGCCGTCGAGCACAGGCACGATATCAAGACCGAAAGCGCGGGCGAATTCATAATCCCTTATATCGTGCGCAGGAACTGCCATAATCGCACCCGTACCGTAGCCGGTGAGTACATAGTCAGCGATGAAGACGGGGATATCGGCGCCGTTGACCGGGTTAGTGGCATAGACACCGAGGAAAACGCCCGTTTTCTCCTTATTTTCTTGGCGCTCTACATCCGATTTTGCGGCAATATCAGCGCGATACGCAGCGACGGCTGCAGCGGGATCATCAGTTCCATAGGTCCAGCGCTCATCAACGCCTTCATAGCTTGGGTTCCCAGTTGCGAGCAACGTGTCAACGAGCTCGTGCTCGGGAGCAAGAACCATATAGGTAGCACCAAAAAGGGTGTCGGGGCGGGTGGTGAATACGCGAATCTTATGATTATGGCTTGTAAAATCGAGCTCTGCCCCGCGAGAACGTCCGATCCAATTGCGCTGCATGCTCTTGACCTTCTCAGGCCAATCAAGCAGCTCTAAATCATCGATAAGGCGATCAGAATAGGCGGTGATACGCATCATCCACTGCACCAATTTCTTGCGGAAAACTGGGAAGTTACCGCGTTCGGATTTGCCCTCCGCGGTGACTTCCTCATTTGCCAAAACAGTGCCCAGCCCGGGGCACCAGTTGACCATCGAATGTGACTGATAAACGAGGCGGTATTCGTCGATGACGTCGGCCTGTTGGATTCGGTCGAGTGCTGTGTAATCGTGGGTGTGAAATTCCTCAGCCAAATGCGCTGGAATCTCTCGTTGGCCGGATTCTAGTAGGGGGATCAGTTCCGCTATGCGGCGAGCTTTATTTTCGTGGGGATCAAACCACGCATTGTAGATTTGGAGGAAGATCCACTGGGTCCACCGGTAGAAATCTTCATCGGTGGTGGCAATCGAGCGGCGCTTATCGTGACCTAATCCCAATCGATCAAGCTGACGTTGCATATTTGCAATCGACTCTTGGGTTTTTATTGCTGGGTGAGTTCCCGTTTGGATTGCATACTGTTCTGCCGGTAGACCGAAGGCATCATAACCGAGAGTATGGAGAACATTTTTGCCTTGCATCCGGTTAAAGCGGGCATAGACATCTGTTGCGATATATCCGAGAGGGTGGCCTACATGTAGGCCCACACCTGAAGGGAAGGGGAACATATCTTGAACGAAAAGCTTATCGGCTTTAAGTTCGCCCTCACCAGCCAAGGCACCCACGGGGTTCGCTGCGTTGAAGGTTCCATTCTCGCGCCAGTATTCTTGCCACTTCTTTTCAATGAGGCCAGCTAGTGCGGGGGAGTAGCGGTGTGCGGGAATCTCACTCGGATTAGTCATGTGTCATAGTCTAATACGGCAAGAGAATTCGGTGTTAGTACGTGTTAGTACTAATTCTCAGGCTTTTTCACCCGAATGGCAGTGGAGAAAGGCAGCGACTACTTCCCCGCATCGCGGGGATATCAGCAAATTTGGAACCTCACCGAGAGCTCACGCCTGTAGAGAGTGATAACTCCGTTTTACGGCGATCGACGCTGTGCATCTCACTCATCCACTCTGGCGGCTGAGGCCTCGACCACCTCATTTCTCCATCTCATGCCCGAAATCTATGCGCATATCATGATCAATCTGGGGCCTTTAGTTCAAGACCCCAGATTCGACCGGCAGAAGGGTGAGGTAGTCATAATATCTCTGGTACGAGTGCAATAACGCGTCCTTTGTCTACCATAAAGTTGAGATTTGAATTGAGTACAATCTAAATGGAGCTGATGCCTCAAAGCAAACCATGTTCATTTTAGCTAGATTTATCCTCACTGAATGCCACTGATATAACAGATGAGACAGCGCGAGGTCCCATATCCGCGGGCTAATGCTACCTCCTGCACTGACTCTCCACCGCACACGTGAAAAAACCGCTCAGTATCACTGTAGTAGAGCCCAAGCTCGCTAGGAAGCAAAAGTGAGGGTAGCTAAATCAATGATGCCGTGATGCAGTGTTTGCGTTCCGCTAGCTGCGTCGACATGTCCGATAACCGTCCGCTGCATGCTATCAGTGCCCAGATTGAGACCACGCGAAATCTCAGCACTCACGCTATATCCACCCTCGCGACGAGGATGTAGCCACGGATTGGCCACGGCTACTTCTAAAGTTGAGAATTTAGCCTTCAAGAGCACCACGCCCTTATAGCGAATAACCCCATCGGGCTGATCGGCCTCCTTTGTGTAGCTAACCTCATCGTCGGTGCGATCAGCGCCCTCGCGCGTACCGATTCCACCCCGAAGTGCGGAGGTGACTGCTTCCATGCCAGAGGCATCAACGAGCAAATCACGGGTCGGAATAGACGTGCGCGGCCCAGGGCTTGGATCGAATGGGATGGGGATAAAAAGTTCTTCGTCTGGATTTATACTTGCAGCAGCAGCATAGGTATAGACTCCGTACTGATCGCCGGCGGTAGTCGCTGGTGGGTCGACGACAATACGGGCAACAAAGCTGCCGTCATCGTGCATAGGCTGTGCCACTCGAGCAAGTACCCTGCGCATATCTACAGGGAAGTCCGGCACGGCCGCGAGACTAGATTCGGTGAGCATCCACGCCATACGATCATGGGGGTGCTGGCGCGCCGAACTTGGGGCTTTCTCGGACGGTTTCCAGTCGTTGGCCAATCCCGAATAAAGAACATAGACACCGTTAGGAACCCCAGGAGGAATGGGGAAAATAAAACCGCCGCGGTTGGCACCAGGGTCAAACCCGCTCCCATGAACATAAAGGATATCGCCGCGATGTACTGGCTTAGTGATGGGATTACCGTTCTCATCGGTCACTGAGATCGAAGGATGGGCCTGAATATCTGAGTGCGGAAAGACGTTGAGATCATCTGGAACCACAGGAAGAGCTGTGGCCGGTGCAGCTGTGTTGAGTGCTACCGAGAGGACACCCACGAGGGCATAAGTAATTAAACGTCGCATGAGCTCGAGGATAATCTATTGAGCTGTTAAATCCTAGAGATTTCAGTCACCGCGTGAGATGTCACTAGCTGTCACGGATCAGGCTCGTTACGTCAGTGTGACGAAAAAGGTTAAGGGTAAACTATAGGTCGTGGCATTATTCGAGTGGCTTCTCGCCAAACTTTTCAACCAATAAAACCACCCCTATTAAGGAAAAAGAATTGCCAAGAGCCCGGGGAGACATGTAGATTACGTGTTAATGAATACGATGAAGAATTTCTGGTGGCGCCCGTAGTCCGCGGGCTCTTCGTTGATTCTTTATTAAAAATATCGGCCCTCGGAACCAGCCATAGTGTTGTTGGTGGGGGTCTTTTTTGTACTCACTGCTAGCAGCATTACAGCGATTCCTATGAGTTCAAGAAAGTACCCCATGCACACTTATCTCAATCCCAAAAGCAGGTGCTCTGAATGATCAGCACCCACGTAGAGAAAGTCGAATACCGAGACGATGCCGCTGGACTCTTTCAGTTTCTGGGAGCCACCGTACGCGATGATTCCGTCCTCCTTGAAGGCGCAGATATCGCCTCGAAGAAGAAAACGACGTGTCTGGCCATCATCAGAGGAGCTGCTCGCGTCACATGTTCTGGCCCTCGGGTGAGTATCGAGGCGTTATCCGATATAGGGTGCCATATTATTGACGATCTCGCTGTGCAATTATCAGACTATCGCTGTGAGCACTCATCGGATCTGCTAGTAGTAGAATTCCCCCCAAGCAATGAGATTGATGAGCGAGCTCGTCTTCTCGCCATCAATAATACCCACGTACTCAGACTGTTGGCCCTTCACGCCTCCTACTCGGGTCAGATCCTTCCATTTTTGGCTGGGGGATTTGCCTTCGATCTTTTAGAAACTTTTGAAGAGCTGCCACCGGTTGCTATGGGTCATAATAGCTACCCCGATTATCAATTCCTCGTAGCTGAAGAGATATTACGAATTAATCATCGCGAGCGCACCGCTGATATTGAGGTCCTTGGCTTAAGTGCGGAGGCCGCCACACAGCGTGCTTTGCAGCTGAAGGAACAGATTAGCCACGCACCGCAGCATTTTCCCTCGGATGTTCCCCCCGTCGGTGAAGAAGAACCGTTGCAAGCACGAGCTGATCTTAGTGACAGTGTCTTTTGTGCTCATATCGCACGGTTAAAGGAGGCAATTTATTCTGGGGATATTTATCAGGTTGTCCCGGCCCGCACATTTACTCTCGAATGCCCGGATGCTTTTGCAGCCTATAAAGTACTGCGGGAAACGAATCCGTCACCCTATATGTTTTATGTGCGCGGAAAAGAAAGTGCCGCGGGGGAGAGCTTTGAACTCTTTGGAGCGTCACCGGAATCTAATCTCACTTTCGATCACAGGAGCCGAGAGGTTCAGCTTTATCCCATCGCGGGCACGAGACCCCGAGGTCTCAATAGCGATGGCAGCATTAACGAGGAGCTAGATATACGCCAAGAATTAGTCATGCGCACCGACGCAAAAGAAATAGCTGAGCATATAATGCTCGTGGATCTCGCCCGCAATGACCTCGCCCGTGTGTCCATCCCCGCCACCCGCAGGGTAGACGAACTCTTGCACGTCGATCGGTATTCGCGAGTAATGCATTTGGTATCGCGAGTGACTGCAACGCTTCATCCTGAGGTCGATGCTTTAGATGCCTACCGAGCATGTATGAATATGGGAACACTCACAGGAGCGCCGAAACTGCGTGCGGTGTCCCTCTTGCGCGAAGTTGAGCAGCAGCGCCGTGGCTCCTATGGAGGTGCATTAGGGTATGTGCGCGGTGACGGCAGCTTGGATAGTTGTATTATTATTCGATCGGCTTTTGTCAAAGATGGCCAGGCGGCGGTACAGGCGGGTGCTGGGGTGGTTCGAGATTCCTCGCCTCAAGCCGAGGCTGACGAGACGGTGCACAAAGCATATGCGGTGCTGGATGCTATCGCACAAGCCGCAGGACGAAAGCTAGAGGTGGAACGTTCATGACCATCCGGATTGTTCTCATCGATAATCACGATTCTTTTGTCTATAACTTGGTCGACGCTCTCAGTGATTATGAATGCATCGTCTTTCGCAATACGGTGCCGATTGAACAGGTCCTGCAAGCCCAACCCGATCTCATCTGTCTATCTCCAGGGCCTGGTTACCCAGCGCAGGCAGGCAAAATGATGGAGCTCATTGACAACTGTATCGGTCGCATTCCGATTCTTGGTATCTGCTTAGGATTCCAAGCGCTCGTGGAGCACTGTGGTGGCCGAATAGAACCCTGCGGTCCCGTCCATGGCACCACAGATCTGATGGAATTAAGCCCAACAGGTGAAAAGAGCCCCCTCTTTCACGGTCTGGGCCTCGAGAGGATACCGGGAGTTCGCGGCGACAAAGTCACGGTTCCGGTAGCGCGCTATCACTCTCTCGGAGCGGTAACCGTACCCACAGGAATGGTATCTCTTGCTACTGCACCCTCGGATATTGGCCCTGTGGTCATGGCCGCTATCACTGAGGATCAGCGAGCTATCGGGGTGCAATTCCATCCCGAATCTATTCTCACTCCGCAAGGGCCTGAGATCATTGATCGCATGATCTCGCTCTTATGCCGATCATCGTCTTAACGAAGGATCTCAACTCATGACAACTATGCACGAAAGATTTGTCGCTTTTTTAGATAACCCAACCCCCTCTGTCCAGGAAGTGGCCGAGGTATTCGCCCCGTTAACGGTCGGGGAGTACGACGATATCCATATCGCAGCACTTCTTGCTACTATTCGGACGCGGGGTGAAACCTATGCGGATATCGCTGGAGTAGCTCGGGCCTTTTTAAAGGCAGCTCGCCCGATTCCTATTTCTGGCGAGGGTGTGCTGGATACCGCTGGTACTGGAGGCGACGGTCTCCATACCATCAATATCTCAACTGGAGCCTCATTGATCGCCGCCGCGGGTGGTGCGAAAGTGATTAAATGTGGGAATCGCTCCGTCAGCTCACAATCTGGATCGGCGGATGTCCTCGAAGCATTAGGTATCCCCCTCGATCTCGATCCTGAACGGGCCATACGTCAATTCGAATCCTCGGGCTTCACCTTCCTTTTTGCTCCCGCCTATCATCCAGCGGTGGCCCACGTTGTACCTGTACGCACCTCATTAAAAATTCCCACTATTTTCAATACCATTGGTCCGATTCTTTCTCCGGTACAACCCGAGTTCCAGCTCATGGGGATCGCTAATCCGGCTCTAGGGGATATGATCGCCCGAGTATTTCGAGATCTAGGTCGCAAGAGAGCTATGGTTGTCCACGGTGGGGGAATGGACGAAATTGCCCTACACGCGCCGACTACAATATGGGAGTTACTACCCGATGGCACAATCGACCATTATGAACTCTCACCAGAAGACCTGGGATTAACTCGCCGCCCCATTTCTGCGTTACGTGGGGGCGATGCCACTGCGAATGCTGCCTTCCTGCGCCAGGTATTCGCCGGACGCGGTAGCGCAGCACACCGAGATGCCCTGTGTGCATCAGCTGGTGCCATATTCTACCTCCACGGTCAGGCCCAAACTTTTAAGGAAGGCGTTCAGCGGGCTCAGGCGCTTCTCGATGATCAGGTCGTCGATCGCTGGTTGGACCTTCACGAGAGGGCAGATTATGGACGCTAAAATGCCCACTATCCTGGAAAATATTGTGCATTCACGACGCCATCAACTCGCTGATATTGCCTCCCGCATCCCAGGGATAGAAAATTCTTCGCTGCCGCGTTCGCAGCGGAGTCTAGAGCTGAGTCTGAGCCAACCCGGCGCGCAGTTCATACTAGAGTGCAAGTCTTCTTCCCCTTCCTTGGGTCTTATTCGTTCTGAATATCGTCCGGGGGAGATCGCGCGGGTTTACTCCCGGTATGCGGCTGCGATCTCGGTCTTATGCGAGCCGAGCTTCTTTGGCGGAGATTATGATCACCTCGCAACTGTCAGCGCGAGCACCCATCTTCCGGTCCTGTGTAAAGATTTTATTATCGACGAAATCCAGATAACAGCTGCGCGTTATTTCGGTGCGGATGCCGTCCTCTTAATGCTGAGCGTTCTAAGCGATGCCGAGTATCGCTTACTTGCTCGCCGAGCCACTGAGTTAGGAATGGATATTCTCACGGAGGTCGTCAACGCCGATGAGGCTAGGCGAGCCCTTCACCTAGGGGCTCGGATCATAGGGGTGAATCACCGCAACCTCCACGATCTTAGTATCGATCTCACCCGCTCAGCCCGCCTACGTGAAATCATTGGCGATCGCGCGGTGGTGGTTGCTGAGTCCGGAATTCGCGATCATCGAACAGTCCGCTCCCTCGCCGCCCACTCCGACGCTTTTCTCGTGGGCTCTCAGCTGACCTCCCAAGAAGATATTGACCGAGCCTGCCGCTCCTTGATCTACGGCGACCATAAGGTATGCGGTCTGCGTTCACCTCAGGTAGCTGAGGTCGCCCGCGCCGCCGGGGCGAGGTACGGAGGTCTCATTGTTGCCCCCTCGAGTCCACGCAATGTTTCACGTGAAACATCGCAAAAAGTCATAACAAATGAACCTGGCCTTGACTATATCGCGGTCACGACCGATACCGAGAACTGGCCAGCCTTTGATAATGAGGGGTTTTACGCAATCCAACTTCACGCTCCCTATCAGGGTTCGCTGGAAAAAGAGGAGTCACTTGTTCAACGGGCCCGAGATCGCTATGGGGACGGGCTCTTTGTTTGGCGCGCCGTCTCTATGACCTCACCACAGGGACCACAACTAGCTCGCAATTTAGCGCCGCTCGTCGATCTTCTGGTCCTCGATGCGCATCACGGTGGCAGTGGCCTTAGCTTCGACTGGGCGCGAGTCCCCAACGATATAGCGCATCACTGTCTCCTGGCAGGCGGTATCTCTGCTGACCACCTCGATGATGCCCTCGCTGTGGGAACACGAGGTTTAGATTTCAATTCCGGACTCGAATACCCGCGCGGGAGCGCGTACCAGCACCATAAGAACGCTGCACTCATCAAGGATATCTTCACCTCTATCCGCCGCTATGCCAATCCCCTCAACCCTTTTTAAAAACCCAAAACCTACCCGAATGGACAACCATGACTATCCAAGCCTCACAGCTCCCAGCCTATTTCGGCGAATTTGGAGGACAGTTTGTCGCAGAATCCCTCATACCTGCCCTTGATCAGTTGGAGCAGGCTTTTATCCACGCCCAATCGGACCCCGATTTTCTCGCTGAATTTCAGCGCTATCTCAAAGACTATCTCGGTCGCCCCACTCCGTTGAGCGAGTGCTCGAATCTTCCATTGACGGGGAAACAGTATGTCAGGATCTTCCTCAAAAGAGAGGATCTTCTCCATGGGGGAGCTCATAAAACAAATCAGGTAATCGGCCAGGCTCTCCTCGCAAAGCGCATGGGGAAAACGAGGATTATCGCCGAGACGGGTGCTGGCCAACACGGGACCGCAACGGCGCTCGCGTGTTCTCTGCTAGGTCTGGACTGCGTGATCTATATGGGTGCCCATGATATCGCCAGACAACAACCGAATGTTTACCGAATGGAGCTGATGGGGGCTCAAGTTATTCCGGTTCATTCTGGCTCTGGCACCCTCAAGGATGCCGTCAATGAAGCACTGCGAGATTGGACCGCTCATTTTTCTACTTCTCACTATCTTCTCGGTACAGCGGCCGGTCCACATCCGTTCCCAACTATTGTCAAGGAGTTCCACCGAGTGATTTCGCGCGAGGCCAAGGCTCAGATTATCGAGCGCATAGGAACGCTGCCAGATATGGTTGTTGCCTGCGTGGGTGGGGGATCGAATGCCATAGGCATCTTTGCTGATTTTATCGATGAGCCCTCCGTGGCTCTAGTCGGCGCCGAACCAGGGGGTAAAGGAATCGAGTCGGGACTTCATGGAGCCACCATCACCCACGGCTCTGAGGGAATTTTGCATGGAACGCATAGTTATTTGATGCGCGATGCTCATGGGCAGGTTTTAGAATCGTATTCCATCTCCGCTGGGCTTGATTACCCTGGTGTCGGTCCCGAACACGCCCATCTGGCCAAAACGGGGCGGGCCCAGTATATCCCTGTCACCGATGCTGAAGCTTTAGAAGCTTTCCAGTTACTCAGTCGCTATGAGGGGATCCTCCCGGCCTTGGAATCCAGCCATGCCATGGCTTATGCCCTGAAGGCTGCCGTGGAAGCGGAGAAGGAAAGGAAGTCGCTAACGATCGTGGTATGCCTATCTGGTCGCGGCGATAAAGATATTGATCATGTGCGCCGTATCCTCTCCGAGCATCCCGAATTATCGATCACAAAGGAGAAAATCTCATGAATCGCTACGAGGCCCTCTTTGAGCGATTGGGTTCCGAAGGTGCCTTCGTCCCTTTCTTTATGCTAGGCGACCCTGACCTTGAAACCTCACTCGATATTATCCGCACCGCTATTCGCCACGGTGCCGACGCTCTCGAACTCGGGGTACCTTTCTCTGATCCTGTCGCCGATGGTCCTACCATCGCCGCCGCACATCTGAGAGGCCTGAACGCCGGCGGCACCATTGAGGTATGTCTGAGCTTAATTCGCCGTATTCGCGAGGAGTTCCCCGATATCCCTATAGGAATGCTCGTCTATAGCAATGTGGCATTTAGCCGTGGTATTGACGCGTTCTATCAAGAATTTTCAGATGCTGGCGCTGATAGTATCCTTATGCCAGACCTTCCTGTTAGAGAATCTTTGCCCTTTGTGCGCGCAGCCCACGCAGCACATATCGCCCCCATCTTCATTGCTCCCGCTCAGGCCTCAGCGGCAACCCTTGCCGAGGTCGCTCAACTATCTCAAGGCTATATCTATGCCATCTCCCGTGATGGAGTCACGGGTACAGAGCGTACCGCCCAGATGACGGGCCTGAAGGAAGTTGTGGAAAATATCGCCCGTTTCAATGGCCCACCCGTACTCCTAGGATTTGGCATTTCAAAGCCGGAGCATGTGACGAATGCTCTGGCAGCTGGAGCTAGGGGAGTGATAACTGGTTCTGCCTTAAGTTCCATTATTGCTACCTATCAGGGTGATCAATCACGTGAGGATCTCCTGGCACAGTTAGGTAGCTATATCGCGAAGATGAAAGCTGCGACGATCTGACACTAAATGTTTCACGTGAAACATTGAAAACCCCATGGCCCTTCGGTGCGGGCCATGGGGTCTCATTAACGCTTTTGATATAAACTCTTGCGTTGAAATTGCGGATCGGAGGTTACCAAGATCCCTAAATTGCGGAAGATGCTCTCGTCAACGGAACCGAGAATCGTAGTGGTATGGACATCACATCCCTCTAAATGCTTGAGTTGATCGAGAGCGGCTTTCGCTTGCGTATCACTGCCAGCAGAAACAGATAGCGCGATCAGCACCTCATCTGTATGCAATCGAGGGTTGAGCGATCCTAAATGATCCGTTTTAAGAGACTGAATAGGCTCAATGGACTGCGGCGACAAAAGGTGCACCTCATCGTCGATCCCCGCCAAATACTTCAAGGCATTGAGAAGCATGGCAGCAGAGCAGCCCAACAGGGGAGACGTGGCCCCTGTAATAATGGTGCCATCGGCTAATTCGATCGCAGAACCTGGCTGACCGGTTGCGGCTGCTTTATCGCGCGCTGGTTGAACTACACGTCGATCCTCGACGCTGATACCCGCTTTAGCCATCACCACGGCGGCACGATCCGATTGGGTAGAATCCAGACCACCTCGGGCTTCGTCGACAAGCGTTTTGAAATAACGGCGGATAATCTCCTGATGAGAAGCCTCACGACACACCTCGTCGTCGGTAATACACAGACCGGCCATATTCACACCCATATCAGTTGGCGACTGATAAGGTTCGGCTCCTGTGAGACGTTTCAGGAGGGTTTTCAGCAATGGAAAAGCCTCGACATCGCGATTATAGTTCACGGTGTATTCCCCGTGGGCGGAAAGGTGGAAGTGATCGATGACATTCGCGTCATTGAGGTCTACCGTTGCAGCTTCATAGGCAAGGTTGACGGGGTGCTCGAGAGGGAGATTCCAGATAGGGAAGGTTTCAAATTTTGCGTAGCCGGCATTAATACCCAGGCGATGCTCGTGGTAAATCTGGGACAGGCAGGTAGCGAGCTTCCCGGAACCCGGTCCTGGCGCCGTCACAACAACGAGGTTTCTTGTCGTGGCGGCATATTCATTGCGGCCGAGCCCCTTCTCGGAGACGATAAGATCCATATCGGTGGGGTAGCCTGGAATGACACGGTGCTTGGCTACCTTGAGTCCCAAGCGCTCGAGGCGCTCTAAGAAAGAATGTGCAAGACGATTATCGTCTTCGAGTTGAGTCAGCACCACGTGCTCGACGAGGAAACCTCGATCCCGAAAGACATCCACGAGGCGGAGCACGTCGTCTTCATAAGTAATGCCAAGGTCGGCGCGAATCTTATGGCGCTCTAGATCCTTGGCATTGATACAAATAAGTATTTCGACGTCATCGCGAATCTCTTCAAGCATTGCGATCTTGTTATCGGGAGTGAATCCAGGGAGGACGCGTGAGGCGTGCATATCGTCGAAGAGCTTCCCGCCCATTTCGAGATAGAGTTTTCCGCCGATTTCTTCGCGACGAGCCTGAATATGTCGCGACTGCATTTCAATATATGCGCCACGGTCAAAACCAGTGTTTTTTGCCATGGACCTTTATTTAATCAGATTTACCCCATTTCTGTAAAGCAATAGAAAAATTGTTGAGGCCGCCTAACCCCACCTGAGAGTTGATGGCCAACAAAAAACACCCCAAGAGATCAGGGTGATCTCTTGGGGTGGGATGGTATCAGCTAGGACTTTGTATGCTCTTCGCCCGAAATAGCGAGCGCAAGGCCGAGATCGTCGCCCTCATCAAGCTCGCTGCGAACGATGGTGCCCTTGGCAAATTTATCAATCACCATGGCGATGGCACCGTCGCCGGTCACATTGCAGGCCGTACCGAAGGAGTCAATGGCAATATAGGCGGCAATCATTAGCGCCACCTGCTCATCGGTGAAGCCTAAATTGGACGATAGGAGCCCCACTGCCGCCATAATAGCTCCACCAGGAACACCCGGTGCGGCTACCATGGTCACACCCAGCATGAGGATGAAACCGAGGGCGAGCGGCAAAGGCAATGCCATACCATCGAGGAACATGATAGCGAAGGCGAAGAGCGAGATCTTCATCATGGAACCAGAGAGGTGAATGGTGGCGCAGAGCGGAACTACGAAGCCCGCAACAGAGCGGGAAACACCATTTTTCAGGGCTGATTCATAGGTAACCGGGATGGTAGCGGCGGAGGAGGAGGTGCCAAGCGCGGTGAAATAAGCCGGCATCATATTCTTCAGAGCGGTCAAAGGGTTGCGGCCGGTAATCGCACCCGCAAGCAGATACTGGATTGCCAGCAGTACAAAAGAGAAAACGATGGCCAAGAGCAGCACCTTGGTAAACGCCGAGAGAATATCTATTAAGTTGCCATTCATACCGAGGGAGAGGAAGAGGCCGAAAATATAGATAGGCAGTAGCGGGATAATAAAGCTAGCGATAACCTTCATCACAACACGCCGCAGATCAGCGACGGCCCCGTAAAGAGTATCCGACTTTACAGTGGTCATAGACACGCCGAGAACGAAAGCAAGGATGAGAGCAGTCATCACAGGCATAGGGGCGGGCATTTCGATCGAGATATACGCCGTGAGAGCGCCCTCATCGATATCAGAGACGCGAACTTCATCCTGATTGGCGAGCAGCCATGGGTAGATCAGCGTTGCGATACCCCAAGACATCAGACCCGAAATGACAGCCGAACCATAGGCTATACCGGTGGTGATTCCTAACCATTTACCGGCGCCGCGTCCCAGACCTGCGATAGAAGGGGTGATAAGGGCGAAGATAAGCACGGGAACAAAGAATCCGAGGAAACTACCGAAGAGCCCGTTGAAGGTGACGAAGACACGGGCTAGAGTCTCCGGGAAGAAGAGACTACAGATAATGCCCAATATGATGGCGACAATGATCTTGAAGAGCAGCGAGGATGAAATCCTGCGTAAGTCCATTGATATATTCCTATCTTTTATATACAAATGATTGTGGTACTGGAGGAGGATGGTGTTTTTCCATCCCGGAACCTGATCTAACTCAGCTTGGTGCCCGAGCGCACAAGTCCACCCTTAGGTTTTCAATCTAGCGCTCAATAGGTATTTTTCCTAGTCACGCTGGCTGCACACGTCAGCATAGGCTCCTCGCTTGCCCTAACTACCCCCAACGTACCCCCTTAATGCCTAGGTTGTGATCCGCCCCTCGCCGATTCTCCGACAGGTCTGAGTGATATAATTCCTCTATGTTTTTTCTCGGTCTTCTTGCGAGCGCCTGTGCTCTTATCGTGATCATGAGTGGCGTTCTGGCATGGACGAAAAATCTCCCCGGTAACCGATTTATTGGAATCAAGGTGCCAGAGGTACGTGCATCCAAAGACATCTGGGATCACGCTCACTCTCTGGCAGGTCCACTGTGGGTAGCTGCAGGAGTACTTATCGCAATTGGCTCCGCGCCGATCTATGGCGGACTGAGCTGGTTGCTCACCATCACCGCAGTTAGCTTTATTGGTGCTCTATATATGATTGGTTTGGGTAATTCTCTAGCAGCTCGTGCCGCTGGGATCCTCAGAAGCAATAAGGAGTCATCGTCTGGATGTTCGGGTGATTGTTGTGGGGGAGGAGCGAGTACCGCCATCGATCTCGAGGCTGTCCGCCAGGCGGCCAAAAGGTCTGATCAGTAACTGAAAAATATGTGAACCCACCGCGGGGTGGGTCTTTTTTTCTGTTCACAATTCAGCGACCTGGGGGTAGCGCACTGTGGCCTTATTTAGTCACTGTGACTAAATATAAAGGAGTCATAACCGCTGACCTTAGACCATCTTGATAATTGTGCGTCCAGATAACTGTCGCTTGACCATAGACGCGGCAGGGAAGGGAGTGGAGTATCGTGAGGACGCCCAAAAAAGCATATAGGCGAAAAAAGTGAGATACTAGCAGTCATGACTACACCGAAATCTTCACCTGAATCAACCTGTTCGCGGCGCATCTTTCTCCTCGCCACCGCATCGACTTTTTCCGGTTTGGTCTTAACTGCCTGCGCTGGGAAGGCGCAAGAGATGGATATCAGCGACGTCCCTGTCGGCAGTGCGATCATACGAGATGGCATCATCCTCGCCCAACCTGAACCTGGGGTATACAAAGCCTATTCCGCCGACTGCCCACACCAGCACTCTCAGATCACCGAAGTAGACGGCGATCTTGTGCGGTGTCCAACTCACCATTCAGAATTCTCTATCGTCGATGGGGCAGTACTAACAGGGCCTGCTCGCGACCCATTGAAGGATTTCGAGATCAGCACTGTGGGTACCACGGCCACTATTAGCGGTTAAAAGCTATGCCCAAAATTGATCCCCTTATCGTCTTAATTCTCCTAGCGGTGCTCGGCGCAGTGGTTTTCCCCATAAGCGGTACCGCCGCCGAGTACTTTTCCGCGGCCACTGCTCTGGCCATTGCACTTCTTTTCTTCCTCTACGGAGCTAGACTGTCCACTGCTGAAGCCCTCGAGGGGCTCAAGCACTGGAGATTGCATCTGGTTATCGTTGTGTTTACCTTTGTCTTCTTTCCACTGATTGGCTTAGCTCTCAAACCCGTGGAAGCCATTATTGGAAGCCAGTTATATATCGGCCTCCTTTACCTCACGCTCGTTCCCTCCACGGTGCAGTCCTCGGTGGCATTTACCTCCATCGCGAAAGGTAATGTCGCTGGCGCCATCGTCAGCGCCTCTTTGAGCAATCTCTTGGGAGTGGTTCTAACTCCCGTCTTGGTGATGCTCACCATGACAACAACCACTACTCTGCGTATCGACGCCAGCGTTTTCTTCAATATCGCACTACAGCTACTCCTGCCCTTTATCCTAGGCCAGCTATCAAGGCCACTTGTAGCAGAGGTGGCAAAGAATAAGGCCACGAAGGTGGTTGACCGTCTTTCTATCGCGATGGTGGTTTACTCTGCCTTCTCAGCCGGCATGGTAACGGGATTGTGGGCGAGTATTAGTTATCGCGATATCATCCTTCTGATTGTCATCTCCATTGCAATAGTGAGTCTTACGCTTGCTCTCACGTACAAGGTGGGGCAAAGCTTAGGTTTTACCCTGAGTGATACCCGCGCTATCCAATTTTGCGGTTCTAAGAAATCGCTCGCTACCGGCCTACCCATGGCGGCTATCATCTTCGGCGCCGCCAATATCGGAGTGCTCATCACCCCCTTGATGATCTTCCACCAGATTCAGCTCATGATGTGCTCGTGGTTGGCAGCACGATATGGCGCGCAGCTCGAACCCGATCACAACGTAAACTAGGGGTGTAGAATTTTACCGCCATAAAGTCACAGAAGAAAAGGACCGTAGATGGATCAGCACTTGCTTTATATCCGACTGGACCTCACTATTGAGGGAGCTGGATCGGTTAGTCATATCGCCGAGTTAAAACCCTTGGACCCCACACAGTGTGAGCTGCAGCGGATCATCGAACTCGACCCCCAGGGTGTCATCCAGGGCGCTGGTTCTCCCGACTACGCTGCAGGGCTTGCTAGCACACCTAATAAACGTGTGCCTCATCCCGATACGTTTGACACATTTCCTGATATTGAGGCTTTTGACGTAACGGCCGACGAATTCTTAAGGTTATGGGAGGATGCCGTAACCAAATTCCCGGAATTAGCGAACTAACACACGTTTAAAACCGCAATGTTTCACGTGAAACATTGCGGTTTTGTCTATGTTAGTTCTCGTCTACGTCTAAACCTGGGTGCGTTGCAAGAAGGGGGAGTGGCATGGGTTGACGCCGCATAATATCACCCCACAAATCTACTGCACCTGGAGCGATGACATCGCTCGGCAGGCAGGGAGCAACATACCATTCTCCTTCAGCTATCTCAGCTTCGAGTTCACCCGGGGCGAAAAAATACGTACCTACAAAGATGCGCACCGCCTCGATATACTCAGCAATGCTTTCGGGCGCTAGGCCTAGATCCGCCAAGGCTATACGGTTAGTGATGCGCATCAGGCTAGAGATCTGAGAATTATCCACCTCGGGCTTTGTTACCGCCACTGCGATAGCCATCTCGGGATTCGTCGAACCCCCGTGGTACAGCGTCTGAGGCTTCGCTACCCACGGCTGCCAATCAGGACGCACCTCAGCAACGGCCATATCAGTGCGATGGTTCAGCAATACCCCGAGAGTCCCTTCAGTATCATGGCTAATAATTAGGATGACACCTCGATTCGCCTCATCGGAATCGGTATCGGGCGCTGCTACTAATACCTGCCCCGGATAAACCTCATTACGTTCAAGATTTGCAAAAATACGCTCTCGCATTGCTTCCGCCACAATCACACACCCTTAGTTATCAGTTGAGCCCCATATATGAGTCTCTTTTTCTTACCATTCTATGAGACTAGGAGGCAGACTGCCGTTCCTCCCACCACGCAAGCAAATACTTGCTAGCCAACTCTGGCTCCAGAGGGCCCAATTCCAACCGTAATTCCTTCAGATAGGCCCATGCTCGACCAACGTCGGGGCCCGGCTGTAAATCAAGCAAGTCCATAATGGCGTTGCCGTCAAGATCGGGGCGAACTCGTGCAAGATCTTCTTTTTCGGCAATCTCAGCGATACGCTCTTCTAGATGATCATAAATGCGTTGTAAACGCTGCGCCTTTTTCTTATTGCGCGTTGTGCAATCCGCTCGAACCAGTTTGTGCAGCCGGGGCAGGAGATCGCCAGCGTCATTGACATACCGACGCACTGCTGAATCAGTCCACTTACCTTCATTAAAGCCGTGGAAGCGCATATGCAGGAAGACCAATTGGCTGACCTGTTTGATCATCGCCTTCGAGTATTTCAGTGCCCGCATCCGGCGACGCACCAAGCGCGCACCCGCAACCTCATGTTGGTGAAAACTAACTCTCCCATTTTGGTCATAGGCCCTAGTCTCGGGTTTACCGATATCATGAACTAAAGCAGCCCAACGTAATACCAAGTCGGGGACTTCTTCTTGATCAATAGCTTGTCGTAACACCTGAAGCGAGTGCGCATAAACATCTTTATGCTGCTGGTGCTCATCTTGAGTCATGCGTAATTCTAATAACTCGGGATAGCAGTACTGGGCGAGACCAGTATCCACCATGACATCGACGCCTTCCCAAGGTATGCGACCGAGCATTAATTTATCTAGCTCCACCTGGATCCGCTCCGCGGTTATCCGCTCCAATTGGGAGGCCATCTGGGTTAAGGCATGACGCACTCGGGGAGCGAGTTCGAATTCCAACTGCGAGACAAAGCGAGCCGCACGCAACATCCGTAAGGGATCATCATGGAAGCTCTCCTCTGGGCTGGCTGGAGTATCGATCCTCCTTTGACTAAGGTCCTTAAGCCCACCCATGGGGTCATGAAAAATTAGAGAACCTTCCGCAGTAATTTCAACCGCCATCGCATTGCACCGAAAATCGCGGCGGATCAGATCCCCTTCCAGAGTCGATCCGAAGTGCACCACTGGATTTCGCGAGTGCCCATCGTAGAGATCAGCGCGAAAGGTGGTAATTTCAATTTGCTGTCCAGCCTTTTCGGCCGAGACGGTTCCGAAGTCAATACCGGTATCCCAAACCACATCAGCGTAGTCCTGTAAAATCTCAGAAACGATCTCGGGATGGGCATCAGTAGTGAAGTCCAAATCATTGCCCAACCGATTCATGAGCGCATCGCGCACCGATCCGCCCACGAGGTATAAGGTATATCCCCTTTGGTGAAATTTTTCGGCTAAGGGCACTATATCTGCAAAGAGCGGCTGCAGGGCTTTATTAAGTTGGCTAATTGCCGCCTCTGTGGTGAAGGGTAGTTCGAGGGTTTTCTGCTGATTAGGGGGGATAGTCACGCTGGGTAAGTCTACCGTGTTCGTGGTCTATGCTAAAGACAGATAAAATAATGCTCGACATTAAAAATACCAACGATGATATCTACAACCCTTGCACCGAAGGGCTGGAGGATCTGACATAAACCACATTGTCATTAATAGTGACCGCACCGTCAAGGAATGGAGTCTGAAGAGATGTCTTCTCTATCATCACCTCAGGGTTCTCCTTCACAGAGTGGACAATCCCAAATTCATGCGCGCACTGCGGATACTATCCTCCCAAGACTGAGTAGTGAAGAAATACTCACCCCCAACTCTCTAGCACACCGGGCGCGGTTGACTAAGAAGGATAAGCCCAAGGAGAAGCCAAAACCTAAGCGCACCCAAAAAGCGACAATACGGAAGCGAGGGGAGGGGCGCCGCCGCCAGGGTGGGCGCAGTACCAACCGTCGTGGGCCAAAGCGACCACCCGAAGCTCACCGGATGATGAAACGAATGGAGACCTCCGCTGGGGGGCTCGTCATCTCCGGGCTTGCAGAGGCTGTCGATCACCGTGGGCGAGTAGATCTGTCAAAGATCTATGTGGCTCTCATCGGGCGCAAGGATCGGCGCGGGCGCCTTTTATGGTCCATGCCTAAAGGCCATGTGGAAGAGCACGAAGATATCGAAGCAACAGCGGCACGGGAAGTGTGGGAAGAAACCGGCATTCTCGGCGAGGTCTTTGCCACTCTCGGACAAATTAGCTACTGGTTCGTTTCGGATAATACGCGTATTCATAAGACTGTTTACCACTACCTGCTGCGTTATCAAGATGGAGTTCTTAACGACGAAGATCCTGAGGTTACCGAGGTCGCGTGGATACCAGCCTCAGCACTCCTTGAGTATTTTGCGTATGCCGATGAGCGTAAGCTGGCCAAGATCGCGCTTCGGATGCTCCCCGATTTAGCCCGCACGGAGGCGCAGGAAGGACGGATGACGCCCCGATGAAACCATCCTCTCCTCACTCGTGTCGCCTGGCTCTCGGTATTGCGCTGACCCTTAGTATGCTCGGCCCCACAAGTGCGCTGGCCAACCCGCTGCCTCATTCTCCAAACAACCCGGCGGCACTAGGAACCTGGGTGGGCCAAAGCCCGCGGGTTGATAAGCGAGAACCAGATCTAGCAATAAGTCTCGATCGAGCACCAGCTCAGATCTCCTTTGGGCAAGTCCTCCAGGTCTCTCTATCGGTGCGCAATAATACGGATAGCGAGATGGACAATATCATTATTGTTCCAAAACGGGCAGCGGAACCCAGAAGCGTTAACCAGGCTCTTGAACTTCCAGCTCTGAGCCAAGAAGCTTATCCATTCTTTGCTAATACTATTGATATTGACGGTCCGATTGTGCCGGGAGAGACGCGCCATATCGATATTGAAATCCCCACCGCAGCGCAGGCGATTGGTGGATTCGATATTATTCGCCCAGGTATCTATCCTTTATTATTTGGAGTACAAAATACTACCTCAGGGCAACGATATTCATCCCAGCGCTTTCTCCTCAACGTCGCGGCAGATCCGAGTACTCCTCGTACTCCTCAGGATGCAAAGGAAGAGGAAACTGACAATCCCGAGCGAGCACCCGGACTTACCCTGATCTATCCCATTACTGCCGTAGTTGATATTCTCGGCGGGGAAACTGGGGAAGCTGGGAAAGAACGCGCGCCGCTTATTATGCGCAGCGAAAATCTCGCTCGTCAGCTTGCCCCCGATGGGCGGCTGAGCACAATAGTCAAAGACTTCCGCACGGTCACAGACAGAGAGCCAGCTTTGAAAGAAGCTAGTTGTATCGCCCTTGATCCACAGCTTATAGATACCGTATCGAGGATGACTCAGGGCTATCGCATTGCCACAGAACGCCCGAGTTCAGTCTCACAGAATCTACGCCTGCGCGATTCATGGTTTTTTGCCGACCAAGATATCGATTCCATCCCTGGTAGCGCCTCAGACGACGCCGCACGCTGGCTTGCAGAACTCAAAGCACTTCTAAGTACCACCTCTTGTGTGGTGGCACTACCGTGGGCTAATACCGATATCAACGGACTAGCAAAGCTAGGGGATAGCTGGCTCATGCGCGAAGCGCTGGATCAGGGTGCTCTGATCCTCAGGCGCGAACTGGGCGTAAATCCGGCACCAGATATTGTTATTCCCGCAAGCGGTTATCTTGAACCCACAACCATTAGTTCCCTCGGCTGGGCTGATTATTCCACCCCTACCAATAACAATCAGATGCCTACTGATCTCGCAACGGCGTGGAATGCACGGGAACCGAAGGATACTGATACTACTACTGCACCCCTTCCACAGCGTCCCATCACAGTACTGCTAGCCGATAACTCTTTCCCGCAAACTAGTGGACGATTTGCCCCCTTAGCACCAGGAATTCGAGCCGCCGGATTCGATAGTTTAGTAGCCTCAAGTTTTGCACATAGCGCACCAGATCCACTCACCATGAGTTATACCCCTGATTCGCACCGCTATGATTACCGCCAGGATTCACTAGTAGCTCGCAGTAATACAGCATCAAATATCCTGCGTTTAAGTATCTCCCAGCGCACAGAAGAAGATTCCCAACCATTGGTGGTGCCGTTGCCGAGCAATATAGATAGTGGACAACCGTGGTTGGATACTGCTGCTGAATTACTCAGAGATCGAGCTGCCCAACCGCGCAACTTACTGAACGTGATCACCCCGCTCCCTCAAGAGCAAGAAGCTTTGGATCAAGCGGAAGAGTTCGTAGCTGTTTCCTCTCCTTTTCCCGATCCCGCTCAAATAGCTGACACCGAGCTATTAGCGGCTAAAGGTTTAGTATCGTCTATAGATAACCTCACGCGCTTGATGATTAGCGATTCCGCTATCTCCTTGAGCCCTTATGAGTTTACTGAGCCTTTACGCCGAGATGTGATCCGCTCTTTTACTCTAGAGGGGCGCCAATCTATAGCGCGTTTCGATGAGCATAGTGAGGATATTAGGAACCTCATTGCCGCCACCCGGGAGACTCTGGCACAACTGAGGAATTCGGTGAGCCTTATTCCACCAGGAAATGTTTTCACAAGAACCTCGGATTCATCACCGCTTCTTGTTGTGGCTCAAAATGGTTTACCGCTACCTGTCGATGCCAGGCTTGCCTATAGTGGGCCCAACGAGGCGAAGATTGGAATTCCGCGGGAGATTCTTATCCCCGCAAAGGGCTCGATTACGATCTCGATGAATGCAAATCTGGAGGCTGTGGAGTCTCGACGAGCAGATCTTCGTATGTGGTTGACCACAAATACCAATGACGCCATATCTGAGTCCGTGACCATGGGTGTACAAACCCGATCGGGTTTATCTGGTACTTCAGGCTTCGCCGGTTATGTGCTACTAGCTCTCGTTATCGTTCTTATCGGGCGAATTTTCCCCAGCCTTCTGGCGGAATTTAGACGTGACAAATGATCTAGTTCAAGGTTCTTCGGATTAGCTAGTGGGGGCAACGGTTAACCCCGCTACGATTTCCATTTTTCTAGAACTACGGAGGAAGATGGTCTCTTTGAGACTTTTCCCTAGTTTCTCCACGGTGAGGGGCGACGGGATCTTTCCACCTTCTTCAGCTAAGGAGAATGGCGTGAGCAATCACCTCAATAAGCTTGATGGGCACCAGGACGATCGGCCGCTAAGAAGCTTAACTGCCGCGAACGAGCCCGGCACCCCTCTAATGCCACCACGTGGAGGTGAGGAGAAGGCTCCTCATCACACACAGGAGCCGCGCTCAACCTCACTGCTCGAGGCCGAAAGAAAAGCTGAATATAAAGCCGATGACGCCGAGGTGGTACGCTCCTCAGGGTCGATGGCTATAGCCACGCTCTTTAGCCGGATTACTGGCTTTTTGCGCAATGTGATCATCACCGCCACCTTAGGTGGGGCGATCGCTTCGGCTTTTAATACCGCCAATACATTGCCCAATTTGATCACTGAGATCGTTCTGGGCGCAGTGCTGACCTCCCTTGTGGTCCCCGTATTGGTGCGCGCCGAAAAAGAAGATCCCGATCGGGGAGAGGCTTTTATCAGGCGCCTGTTTACTCTTGCGGTAACGTTATTAGGGTCGATTACCCTGCTTGCCGTTATTGCCGCCCCCTATCTTGTGCAAATGGCATTGCGTAGCGACGGTAAGGTCAATATCGTCCAATCCACCGGCTTTGCCTACTGGCTCTTGCCACAGATTTTCTTCTACGGCATTTTTGCACTCTTAATGGCTATTCTCAATACCAAGGGGATCTTCAAGCCAGGCGCCTGGGCGCCGGTGGTGAATAATCTCATTGTGCTTGCCGTCATGGGCGCCTATTGGTTTGTTCCTGGGGAATTAACTCCCGAGCAACCAGCCGGAGCTTTTGACATACATGTGATGCTCTTGGGTATTGGCACCACAGTCGGTGTGGTTGTGCAGGCTCTCATACTATTTCCGTATATTCGCCGCACTAATATTTCCCTCAAACCGCTGTGGGGCATTGACGCTCGCTTGAAGCAATTCGGGGGCATGGCCGCGGCGATTATTTTCTATGTCGCCATCAGTCAGTTGGGCTATATCGTCACTACCCGTATCGCCTCTGTGGCGGATGCGGCGGCGCCAAATATTTACCAGCAGGCGTGGCTATTATTGCAAGTTCCCTATGGCATTATTGGTGTTACCCTGCTCACTGCCATTATGCCGCGGCTTTCGCGCAATGCTGCTGATGGAGACGATAAGGCGGTCACCCAAGATCTCATCATAGGTTCCAAGCTCACCTATATTGCGCTGATTCCGATCATTGTTTTCTTTACTATCTTTGGAACCTGGATTGCCCGTGGCCTTTTCGCCTATGGGCAATTCGCCGGCCCTGAGGCGACCATCTTGGGCTGGACTTTGAGCTTCTCGGCCTTCACTCTTTTACCCTATGCCACTGTTCTTCTGCACCTGCGGGTCTTTTATGCGCGCGAGGAAGCGTGGACCCCAACCTTTATTATCGCTGGTATAACGGGGACGAAAATTGCGCTTTCGCTGCTGGCTCCCATTGTTGCCACGTCACCGTCGCGGGTAGTGATCCTCCTCGGTGCTGCCAATGGTTTTGGCTTTGTTGCTGGCGCTGTGATTGGAGCCTTTTTACTCAGGCGGAAATTGGGCCATCTAGGCACCAGAGATATTATTCGCACCTGTGCGTGGGCGCTCGCAGCTAGTTCCTTAGGTGGGTTGATCGCTTTTGCCCTCAGCCAAGCTATCGATATGGCGGCTGGTCAGCTCTTTGACGCCTTGGGGTCGGTTGGTTATCTTGTCCAATTAACCATTGCGGGGATTGTTTTCCTCGCAATGACGGGCTTAGTTCTCTCGCGTTCCCAGTTGCCCGAAGTAAAGAAATTGGCTCAGCTACTGGCCCGAATTCCGGGAGTGAACCGAATTATCCAGCCGAGCGAGCCGGCTAAGATTTCCCATCTGAGTGCCCAGGAGTTGAAAGTGGAACAACCGAATTATATTGACGATACTTTCAACGCCACCCCTGTACCGCCGCCAATGTCTGCGGGTATCGTTCGGGGTCCGCGACTGGTTCCAGGCGCTGAAGTCAGCGATGGCAGTTTCCGGCTCCTGGTCGATCACGGATCCGCCCCGGGAGTTCGCTTCTGGCGGGCTATGGAGAAGCGGACGGGACGCGAGGTATCCCTGACCTTCGTTGATACCTCTGGGCTCACCCCAATGGCGCCGCTGAGTCCTGCAGCGGCCGCTGATGCTGCCGATCGAGTCAAAGTGAGAACCCTCGCACTTGCCGGCTTAAAGAGCGACAGTATCGCAAAAAATATTGAGGTTCGCTCTTACCGTAATGGGTGTTTGATCATCGCCGATTGGGTGCACGGAACTCCGCTCGCTAAGCTCGCTAGCGATCCCGATCAGCAGGATCCCCAGGCGGTGGTATTCGCACTGGCGCCGTTGGTGGCTGCTGCTGGCAAGAAGACCTTGGGCCTGGATAATAGGGCTCGAATTCGGGTGAATACCGATGGGGTAGCGGTGCTCGCTTTCCCAGCCGTTCTGGCCGACGCTACCCACGAGCAAGATTTGAAATCTCTGCGCACCGCCTTAGGCATCTTGATCAACGACGAGGCCCCATCAAATATTAGAGAGCTCTTAGGGGGCGACCTCGAGGAGATGCCCGGAGCCTATGAGAAGTACCTAAAGAAGCTCTCTGAGCCAACTGAGCCAGGTGATACCCAAACCCTCCAGGTGACCGCTCAAAAGGCCCCCCGAGAGATTAAGTCGCCTGTGGGTGGATTCGGCCGTAAAGGGTATGGGCGCGGTGCTACCACAGCCGTCCTTGTCGGTGCTACCTCGATGGTGGTGCTGGCCGCGATCATTACCGCGTATATTACCTCCGTACTCAATAGTGGCAACGAGCAGGCCCCCATTAAGGCTGAGGAGCTTGCACCTATAAGCTCTGAGATAGCCAAACCTTCGCTGATCTTGGCCGTGGAGTCGGCCTATCCGTGGAGAGATAGCAATGCCACTGCATCCTTTGCTGCCGATGGTAATCCAGAGACTATATGGAAGGCCCAGGCAGATGAGGCGGTTATTATTAATCTGGCAGCAGCCAGTGAGATCAACCGACTCGTGGTCAATAGCCCTACTCCGGGCTTTAGGCTGCAGGTCTTTGGGGTGCGCGACAATAATCCCATCGGGGCTCAAACTAACCTCAACGATCTCTTGGCAAGAAATATCTTAGCTGAGCTCAATGTGGATAAAACGCGGGCGAGTGTCGATATTGATTCCTCTACACACATCAAACAGCTACTCGTCCTGGTCAGCTCTATTAAAGGCGAAGCCGAGGACGTAGAGATCAAAGAGCTCCAAGTAGTGGGAATGCCCTAAAAAGAAAAATATCAAAAAGAACCTCCATATTTTCACGGAGGTTCTTTTTCATTTTTTTGACCTACCCCGCCGATATCATCGTGGAGCTCCCATCTTGTTGTACTCATTGTTCTCTTGTGATGTACTCACCAGATTCTTCGCTGTATTCCCATTTATGGAGTTTGGTTGTGAGAAAAATTAGTGCCAATCCACCTGTATCCGATCTACAGACATCAGTAAACTTCTCAGTTGTTTTTAATAAATAGCTGAATATAAAGCATATGCGTGCACTGATACCCCCGTTGCTATACCTTTCATGAAGCGCTAGCAAAAAAGTGCACTGATACTTCCCAACATATAAGAAAACGGTGATGCTTTTACCATCCTCTCTCTGGTGCCGATGAGGGATGCCCGCCGTGAACCGAAAGTCCAGCTATGGCTCGTTCCCACCAGCATGATGAGGCAACTACCCGCAATTCTGTCGAGCGTGCCAGCGCTGCCTTGGAAGCTCAAGCCGATGAAGCCTTGGTTGCCGACTATCTTGCTGGATCTGATGCTGCTTTCGCCGAGATTGTAGGCAAACATGAACGTCATTTGCGCTATGTGGCTCGCAAATACGCTCGTACGGAAGCCGATGCCGAGGATATCTTGCAAGATGCACTCTTACGGGCCGCACGGAATCTTTCGGGTTTTCGGGGGGATTCCAAGTTATCCACATGGTTGCATCGCTTAGTTGCCAATGCCAGCTATGACCACAATCGGAAGCATACTCATAGCGTTATCAGCGCCGATCGCGCGGAATTTAATGCCGAGGTGGAAGCAGCGATGAGCTTCGACCCTTTCGCCGAACTGATCGATAGGATGAATCTAAGCGAGGAAATGCAACGCGCTCTTGACCTCCTTCCCCCGGAGCACCGTGCTGCCTTAGTGCTCATAGATTTCGCGGAACATTCTGTTAGTGAGGCCGCCGAGATCCTGCAGGTGGCCCCTGGGACCATAAAATCCCGACGGGCTCGAGGTCGAAGGATGTTAAAGGAAATTCTACAATACCGGGTTCTCTAAGCTTGACAGCAGCTCACTTATGATTGGTATTGCCTATATAAAATCTTTCATCTATAGTCTGGGTTATAAACGCTAGAATAAGGTTGATTACTCACCACTTCGACGAAAGAACAGCACTATGGCAGATATCCACAACGTGATCATCATTGGCTCCGGTCCCGCAGGCTATACCGCAGCACTCTATGCAGCCCGCGCCGAACTTCATCCGCTCGTATTCGAAGGATATGAATACGGTGGTTCCCTGATGACCACAACCGAAGTCGAAAACTTCCCTGGCTTCCCCGCCGGAATCATGGGCCCAGAGCTCATGGAAAATATGCGCAGTCAAGCCGAGCGCTTCGGAGCTCAGCTCATCAGCGAAGAAGTAACCAAGGTCGAGCTCGACGATGAGATCAAAAAGGTTTGGGTCGATGACACCCTATACCAAGCCAAGAGCGTCATTCTCGCCACCGGCTCCGCCCCTCGCTATATCGGAGTGGAAGGGGAAAAAGAACTCCTAGGCCGCGGCGTCTCAGCGTGTGCTACCTGCGATGGCTTCTTCTTCCGCGACCACAATATCGCTGTGGTTGGTGGCGGTGATTCCGCAATGGAGGAGGCCCTTTTCCTCACTAAATTTGGTAAGAGTGTGACCATTATTCACCGCCGTGAAGAATTCCGCGCCTCCGCCATTATGCTCGAACGTGCCCGCAATAATGACAAGATCACCTTCTTAACCAATAAGGTTGTCAGCAAGGTCAACGGAGATCAGCAAGTCAGCAATGTGGAACTCACCGATACCATTACGGGCGAGGTATCACATCTCGATGTCACCGCCCTTTTCGTAGCCATCGGTTATGATCCCCGCTCCGCCCTCTTCAAAGATACCGTCACCTGCGACGAGTCAGGTTATGTAATCGTCGACGAGCCTTCGACCCGCACTAATATCCCTGGTGTTTTTGCGGTCGGCGATCTTGTTGATCGTCACTATCAGCAGGCCATTACTGCAGCGGGAACAGGCTGCCGCGCGGCTATTGATGCCGAACACTTCCTGGGTACACTCACCCAATAAAACCTATAAAACCTAGTTAGATAAGAAAGGTCTTTTATGTCCCAACCTATTGATGTCACCCAATCCACCTTCCGCTCCGTTGTCACCGAGTCCGACAAACTCGTCCTTGTCGACTTCTGGGCAGAATGGTGCGGCCCCTGTAAAAAGCTTAGCCCTGTGCTTAATGAGATTGCTGCCGAGATGGGTGACCACGTCACCGTAGCCAAGGTCAACGTGGATGCTGAGCGTAACTTAGGCGCAATGTTCCAGATTATGTCGATTCCTACGGTATTGATCTTCAAAAATGGCGAGAAGGTCGACGAATTCGTTGGAGGTCGCAAGAAGTCAGACATCGTGGCAATGCTTCAAAAGCATCTCTAAATGCTATCCTATGATGAGCCGTCGATACGCTAGATCTAGGGTATCGCTCACACGTAGATAGCACGATGGGAAGGATGAGAGTGTCCACAGTCATAAGGGTCGGGGATAAAAACCCGAAAGTGGCAGAGGTGCGAGCAGCACTAGCCCGACTCGGACACCTCACGTCCTTCCGTGATGATCTCAGCACTGACCATATCTTCGAAGAGTCCGATACATATTTCGATTCCGATCTCCAAGAGGCGCTGCGTGGCTTCCAGCAATCCCGTGGCTTAATCGCCTCGGGCGAAATTACCGAAACTACTCTGCGCGTGCTGCGAGAAGCCTCCTACCAGCTAGGAGTACGCGTTCTCGCGTATAAAGAGCACAATCATATGATCGGCGATGATGTCTACCAACTTCAGCAACAGCTCCAGGAACTAGGCTTCTACACCGATCGCCTCGACGGTCATTTCGGTCCGATGACCCATGATGCGCTTGCAAATTATCAACTCAACTACGGGCTCAATATCGATGGAATTTGCGGCCCAGAAACCATCGACTCTCTTGGACTTCTTGGTCGCCGGATTACTGGGGGTTCCCCGAACCAGCTGCGCGAGCGCGAGCGTGTCCGCGATGCGGGGCCCCAACTTGCAGGCAAACGCGTCGTTATTGACCCCGGCCTCGGTGGGCCTAATAAAGGTGTGACTGTACGCGGTATTTACGGTGAGATCACCGAAGAAGAGCTCATTTGGGACCTTGCCACTCGCATTGAGGGACGCATGATCGAAGCCGGAATGGACGTTATCATTTCCCGACCGCGCAATAGCGATCTCACCCATGCTGAACGCGTGGCTATAGCCAATTCCTTCCAAGCCGATCTGATGATCTGTTTACAGGCAGATCACTATCCCAATGAGCAAGCTTCCGGCTGTGCCACCTTCTATTTTGGTTCCGAATCTGGAAATTACTCCATGATTGGCGAGAAGCTCTCTGGCTATATCCAGCGTGAAATTGCAGCTAGAACCAAGCTTGTCAATTGTGGTAATCACGCGCGCACATGGGATCTTTTACGCATGACACAGATGACGTGTGTGGAAATCTTTCCAGGGTATCTCAGTAATCCTGGTGATGTGCGCATTTTAAGTAATCCTAAAAAGCGTGATGATATCGCCGAGGCTATCGTTGTTTCCGTCAAAAGGCTCTATCTCATGGATCAAGACGACCAGCCAACGGGAACCTTCAAATTCTCTGAATTGCTCAAGCAAGAACTGCTCGAAGGCTAAACCCTAACAACAAGCTGCGAGACGCCGGAGAGTTCCCATTCTCTTTGCGGGGCGGGTAGTTTAAGGCGCAAACGCGGAAATATTGGATGCGGTTGATGGATTTTAAAACCGCAGCTTTGTGCGATGTTGACCTCAACAAGCCCAAAATCTTCAATACGCGCCGTCACCTCCTTGTCTCCCCTATCTTCCTTATCCTTTGCTGCTAAGGCTCTTGGATGGTACCCATATATTTCGACCGCGGGAATCTTTTCCTGGCTAAGATAACTACACGCTGCTGCGATGAGAGTCGCTTCCAAGCCGGTATCTTTCAGCAACGGGTGTATATGAACTGAGCTAATCAGCCACGCCTCTGGGGAAACCGGAGCGGTAGGGAAAACCACCTGACCTGGAACCCGATCACCGGGAGTGAATAATAGTGTGGCCTGGGCTGAATATTCCAAGGTGTGCTCAAGCCGATAATTTAATCCGCACCGACCCAGTTGCAGAAGGGACTGCATCAGCCACGCTTCTTTTTCCAAAACTGGATCACCGCGAAATTCTCTGAGTGCATGCGGACTAAGCTCCCAGAACAAACCGGAAGCGGTGCGAGGATGGAGATGGGCAATTTCCTCCATATCAATGGCTCTGAGAATTTTAGCCATCGATCAGTGCCGCTCGTTGCCTCCGGCAATCAGGGCCATAATGCGATCAAAATCCTCGCGGCCGCCAAATTCCACCACGATCTTGCCCTTCCGCTTGCCTACCGTCACCGATACTTTGGTGTCGAGGTTATCGGCCAGGTGCTCGGCTGCTTGGTAGAAAAATTCCGGAGTCTGAGCCTTCTCTCTGGTCTTTTTCGGCTGCGGTTGTTCCCCTCGATTGAGCAAGACGACTGCTTCTTCAGTCGCTCGTACACTCATCCCTTCCGCCACAATGCGTTCAGCGAGGCGTTCTTGTTCCTGCCGCTTATCTTTTAGACCCAAAAGAGCTCGGGCATGGCCAGCAGATAAAACCCCGGCCGCAACTTTGGTTTGCACGGCGACTGGGAGCTTGAGTAGACGCAGCATATTGGTAATCATCGGGCGGGAGCGACCGAGGCGATCAGCCAGTTCATTCTGAGTCACCGAAAATTCCACCAGTAGTTGCTCATAGGCGGCTGCTTCTTCGAGAGGATTTAGCTGTACGCGGTGAATATTTTCCAAGAGCGCATCGCGGAGCATATTTTGGTCGTCGGTATCGCGAATAATCGCGGGGATTTTCTTCAACCCCGCCTTACTAGCGGCACGCCAACGCCGCTCGCCCATAATAATTTCAAAGCGTCCCTGATGAGCGCGCACAATAATAGGTTGGAGCAGACCAAATTCTTTAATGGAATGAACTAGCTCCCCAAGATCTTCTTCATCGAAAGCCTGGCGCGGGTTTTTTGCGTTAGGGATCACTAAACCAATAGGAATCTCACGGTACTGCGCGCCGAAATCTACTTCCTCCTCCGCCACGGGCGATGCATCCTGAGCGGCAGCTTCGGCCAGAATCGGGTTAACCTTCGCGCCACTGGCGTCACGCTCGGCTGGTGCGGCGGATCGACCAAGAAGAATATCGGTGGCATCTGCCCCCAATCGGGAATCTGGGGTAGATGTAATTAAAGCGGCCAAACCGCGGCCAAGTCCGCCCTTACGTGATTCTTGCTGCGCCATCTCTATCTATTCCTTTCACAAACCCTAAAACAGTCTCCGTGGGTGGGGGAAGAGTCTCCATTTAAGCGGAGGGTTTCACTCCCACAGCACCGGAATCAGCGGAGGGAAGGTAATCGCCTCGCTCAGCTAATTCTTGGGCGGCATCAAGATAGGCGAGAGCACCCCGAGAGCCTGGATCATAGTGCAATACCGTCTGCGAATAACCAGGGGCCTCCGAGACCTTCACCGAACGCGGGATTTTCGTCCGCATAACCACCTCACCGAAGTGCGAACGTACTTCCTCTGTGACCTGTTCGGCGAGCTTGGTACGAGCATCATACATAGTTAATAAGATCGCTGAAATATGCAAGCGTGGGTTGAGGTGCTGCCTAATCATGGAAATATTATTGAGCAACTGACCTACACCCTCGAGCGCGTAGTACTCACATTGAATAGGAATTAGGACTTCGTTGACCGAGGTCATGGCATTAATAGTGAGCAAACCCAAGGAGGGTGGGCAGTCGATGAAAATATAATCAAAACCGCTATCTCGAATAAAGGGGGAATTGAGGGCATCGCTCAATCGATATTCCCGCCTGACCATAGAGACTAATTCGATTTCAGCACCAGCCAGATCAATAGTAGCTGGGATACACCACAGGTTTTCACTCGCTGTGGATTGCACCATCGCTTGCTCGGCGGTGCACTCACCGATGAGAAGTTCGTAGCTGGAATTGGTGCCCGCGCGGTGTTCGACCCCCAGTGCTGTCGACGCATTTCCCTGCGGATCGAGGTCAACAACGAGGACTTTAAGGCCGTTAAGAGCTAGCCCCGCGGCGAGGTTAACTGATGAGGTGGTTTTACCCACTCCGCCTTTTTGGTTGGCCACGGTGATATAACGGGGAGAAGCCGGTTTGGGGAGGGACAGCGAATGTGGGGTCAAGACTTGCGCTGCTCGTCTAGCGGCAGCGGCGACGGGGGTATCTTCCCATTTCATTTCATCCATGGTATCCGACTTTTTCCAGACCTTTCTGCCACAATTATGCTGATCTTAACCTTAGTGTCTCTCCCTCGGCTTAGCCAGATGATTCAGATAATCATTGCCACGTCCAAGCACCGCATCGTTACTAGCGAGACCGATTTTTCCTAATAGACACCACCGTTGTTGGTTCTGGGAGTATCTCTCCTACGGTAAAAACTTTGATATCAGCGCCCCCAGCTTTGGTAATCACCCGCTTATCTCGCTCTATTTCCTCATGGACTGAGCTACCCTTAAGAGCCAACATCCGGCCGCCTTTGTCAACGAGCGGCAACGACCACCCAGCGAGCTTACCGAGAGGAGCTACCGCGCGCGACGTTACTATATCAACACCACCGACTTCTCTGCGGACCTCTTTTTCCTCTGCTCGACCGCGAAGTACCCAAATATTATTGAGATCGAGCTCCACGGCAACATATTTGAGAAATTCAGAGCGCTTAAGAAGCGGTTCTATCAGCACGATATCAAGATCGGGACGAGCTATTGCCAGAGGGATCCCTGGGAGACCGGCACCGGAACCGATATCAGCCACCCTCATATTTGGCTTAATGGCCTCTCCGATCACCGCGCAGTTAAGGATATGTCGATCCCACAGCCGAGGTAATTCACGCGGCCCCAAAAACCCGCGCTCCAATCCCATCGTGGCTAGGAGCTGGTGATAGCGCTGTGCCTTTTCCATGTGGTGGACGAAGACCTCACCGGCAATTGATGGGGGAGTGGGGTCGAAGTCTAATTGGTTATCCACGACGTAGGTCTCTCCTTGAGCTGGGGGATCGTAGCATTTTTTCACCTTACACGTTTACGAGCTAAACAATCTTCTTGCGAAAGTACAAGACCGCTGTGAACGGTATGTGTTCACAGCGGCCTCCAATGAAAAGCGATTATTTCTTGCCCTTACGCTTCTTCTGATTCGTCGGCTTCTGGCCTGGGCGAGGAGCGGTGGCGCGCTTGGCTTCTTGCTTTGCGGCAATCTCTGCATCCTCTTCGGCGTCTATCTTGGCAAAAACATAGCGCTGCTGGAAGAAGGTCCAAATATTATTCGACACCATGTAGAACAAGAGACCTATATGCCACACCACACCGGTAGCTAAGATAGTCAGGGGGAAGACCCACAACATCATGCGGTTCATCATATCCATCTGAGCTTGCATTTGGTTATTGCCTGAAGGCTTTTGCCGCCCCGAAGCAAGACGGGCTTTTTGTCGATCAATGCTCATACGCGCATTCATATGAATTGCGAAAGCAATAATCACAATCAACGGTGCCGCTACCAAAATAATATTGGTCCTGGTGAAGTCGACCGGCTGGAAGGCCTTATACATCTCCTGGGGCATGGAGATATACGCAGATAACGGAACCCCAAAAAGCCTCGCGTCGAGGAAAGACTGAACATCGCTGGCAGAGAAGATATAGTTCGGCGTTTGGCGGTTGGCCTCGAAGGACAAACCTACTTGTCCCACCCCTGAACCAGTGCGGTTAAAGGAGCGCAGGACGTGGAAGAGGCCAATAAATACCGGCATCTGTACCAAAATAGGCAAGCAACCCGCGATGGGATTAACACCCATCTCCTTCTGCATCTTGCGGGTTTCTTCCATCATTTTCTGCTGGTCGTTTTTATATTTAGTTCTAATTTCCTGCATGCGCGGTTGCATCTCTTGCATCTTGCGCATGGATCGCATTTGTTTCAGCGTCGGACGCACCAGAAGCATACGAATGGTGAAGGTGAGCAGCACGATCGCCAGCACCCACGACAGGCCGGAATCGGGGTTTAGCACAAAGCTGAGGGCCTTATGCCAAAACCAGAGGATGGCCGAAATTGGCCAATAGATGAAGTTGAGCACGGTGAGTCAAGACTCCTCAAGGTGTTGGTCATATAAGAACATGGTGAGGACCAGCCCCGCTTTAGAGAAAAAGCAGGACCTGCCCGTGGTCTCCGCGTTGCCACACGCGTGAGTTTTTTGGTTATCCCTCGGGATTCTACCGCGAAACAAGCCCAATGCCGAACGAGGAGATAAATAAATCTCTTCCCGAGCGCAGAATTAAGCAGGACATTTCCTTAAGCATTGTGCCTGCAGGGTTAGGCTTATCGTGTGGTTCTTGCAGGGTTAGGCTTATAGCGTTGGGCTGCACACTGCAATACTCCGGCCTCATTAGGGCACAGGGTCGTATCCACCAGGATGCCAGGGACCACATTTCGCTAGTCTAATCAAGCTCATCACAAGCGCCCTGGCGGGAGGGTAGTGCTGAAAACTCCCGAGCGCATAAGCGCTGCAGCTAGGCTCAAATCGGCAGCTCGATCCACCCTTCAGCGGCGAAAGATAGCGCTGGTAGAAGCGAATAGCACCAAGAGCACCGGCGCGAAGAAACGAAACCATATGCTCTAGTTTAGCTGTGCGCCAGTAGAGGGATATATCTGTCCTAATTTTGACAATGCCTTGATAATATCGCGCTCGAGGCTGTGATAATCAGCGGTCGCAGAGGCTGGGAGGGCTCGGATAACGACTGCAGATCCGCGGGGGAGCGTAGGCATGATGGGTCGGAGAATATGACGTAGTTTGCGGCTGACGGCATGTCGAGTCACTGCATTGCCCACGGCTTTAGAGACGATGAGCCCGGCAACGGGACAGGCTAAGGATAACAAAGAAGTCGCTCGGGTATCAGCGTCATCCATATCTGAAATACTGGGTTGGTGATAATACACCAAAACGGTGCGCCCACCTGCACGTTTACCTTTCCGAATAGTGTGACGAAACTGCTCAGAAGAGGTTATTTTATGCTGCTGTGGAAGCACCGTTCGAATGTTACGCTATGCGCTTATATAAAAATTAAGCGGTCAGCTTTGCGCGTCCCTTGCGACGACGTGCGGCCACAATTGCGCGGCCGGCACGAGTACGCATACGGATACGGAAGCCGTGCTTCTTAGCGCGACGACGGTTGTTCGGCTGGAACGTCCGCTTGCCCTTGGTCACGGTGATACTCCTCAATACGTTAACGCAGGAAAAACTTTTCATAAGGGGGCAGGATTTTATAAGCCTATACGGACATCGCTATGAGCCCAGACTGCAGTGACACAGCCCCTCTTTTTGAAAAGTTCATCCCAAAAAGTTGGATGATGGTTATTTAAGAAGCAGTCATTCCCCAAAGATATTCGCGGACGAATATTCGGAGAATTATGAGCATTCTGCTGACAACCAGCAGGTGTTCGCTTCTTAAGCACAAGGCCATCTAGACAAGGTTCTGGCTAGAAAGCGTTGTGTTAGACCAACTAAGGGTACGTGAATCGCGGGGATGAAACCAAATCGACACGCGGGTACCCCCTTAATACCCTCGGAATATCAAAGTTGTAATTAACCTTGGACTTTTATGCCACCAAAGGGTTTATCCACAGGTTGATTCATTATCTTCCATCCGCCATGGCGCCACGGTACCCAATAAATTAAGACGCAGCTGAGGAAATATATTGGATAGTGAAAGTACGAGTTAGACACCTCGGCTTGGAAGCGGTAACAATAGTATCCAGCGAATGCAATCCCACACCCTGTTATCCCCAGGACTGTGGATAACTTTAAACTTAAGGTTTATAGTTTCCACAAATTCCGAGGTTTATCGAGGTCACGGCGATTTCTTTCACCAAGAAAGTTATCAACACCCACGCATCTAGGTTGTGGATAACTTTTCGGGGAGATGACCCCGAGGTTTATCCACAGCTGTGGATAAACCTGTGGAAGACGTGGTCATGGGCTAGATAAATCTCAACGGTGATTGTGGATGGGGCTGTAGATGACAACCGTGTCATTGGGGAAATCTTCTCTGACGCGTCTGAAGTTTCCAGCCCTTTGTTGCAAGGGATAATTGTGACAACAACTCAATAGCCGGGTACTCGTGCCCGACTAGTGAGCAGGCGGCAACTGGTACCGGGAGAAAATCTCGTGTCCCTTTAATAGCGCCACACCCATAGCCAAGGGGGCATCACCTTTGCTTGTGCCTGACTGAAATTCGTGATTTTAGTCTTGACGTCAAGGGCGAAGAACTGCTGCCTATCGAACACTGTAAGGACCTATAACCGTGACTGCCCATGCAGCGAATACAGAGGATAATGAGGAAACTTGGCATGCCATCATTGATGAGCTCACCAGTGGTGACTCTGACAGTGCACTCCATGTGGGACGGCGCGAGCGCGCTTATCTTGAATTATCGCGCATAGTTCTCATTCATAACGGTTTTACTCTCATTGCCACCTCCTCAGAGGGTGCTAAGACCTATATTGAGAAATATCTCGTATCCCCGATTCGCGAGATTATCGAACGCCGTACCGGCTTTTTGACCACTATAGGAGTGGTCGTCGACGAGAGCACCGCAACCCCCCAGCGCATATCCGAGGCTCCCCAAGCAGTGGTTGACCAAACTTCTCCTCGAGCTCAACCTGCTTATCAGCTTAGCTCCGAAGAAAAACCAGAGCACTCAACCCCCACTGCTGTAAGCGCCGCAGTTCAAGCCCCCCGCAAAGCAGAACGCGATGCGATTATCGGGCAGCAAACCATGCTCATGGGAGGTGACAACCTCGCTCCACTCGACGCGACCTCTGCTCGCCCCCGCTCGGAATCATCAGCCACGGATCACAACGCTGGCCTGCTCAATCGAGATTCTTCCACCCCGCGTATTGATGAGGCCTCAAATCTTAATGAGCGCTATACCTTTGACAATTATGTGGTCTCCGATTCCAATAAATTGCCAACCTCTGCAGCTATCGCCGTCGCCGAGAAGCCAGCACGAGCATATAATCCACTGTTTGTGTGGGGAGATTCCGGACTCGGGAAAACCCATCTCATGCACGCTATTGGAAATTATGCCAGGCAGCTCCATCCCGCGTTGAAGGTACGCTATGTCTCTAGCGAAGAATTCACCAATGATTATATTAACTCGGTGCGTGATGATCGCCAGGAATCTTTTAAAAGACGCTACCGCAGCTACGACATCTTAATGGTCGATGATATCCAGTTTTTGCAGGGTAAAGAAGGTACCCAGGAGGAGTTCTTCCACACCTTCAATGCGCTCCAGCAAAGTGGCAAGCAAATCGTTCTGAGCTCTGACCGGCCACCGAAGCAGCTCACTACCTTGGAAGATCGCTTGCGCACCCGATTCCAGGCCGGGCTTATTGCCGATATTTATCCACCCGATCTAGAAACGCGTATTGCGATTTTAGAAAAGAAGGCACAAGCTGAGGGTGTTCAGGCAAGTCGTGACGTACTCGAGCTTATTGCTTCGCGCTTTACCTCCTCTATTCGCGAATTGGAGGGAGCCTTTATTCGTGTTGCTGCTTTTGCCTCTCTAACGAGCAGCGGCATTGATATCCATAATGCTGAGGCGGCCTTGTGCAACCTGCTACCCGACGAGCAAAACGTACAGATTACCGCGCAGCATATCCAGGCGGCGGCTGCCGAATACTTTAACTTCGAGATCAGTGAACTACTCTCGGCTAAGAAATCCCGGCCTCTCGCGCATGCGCGGCAGCTAGCGATGTATCTGTGCCGCGAATTTACTGAGCTTTCCTTGCCACAAATTGGCCAGCAGTTCGGCGGTCGCGATCACAGCACCGTGGTCTATGCGGAGAAGAAGATCCGACAGGAGATCACCCAGAAGCGCCAAACCTATGATGAGATCGAAAAATTAACAGCGCTGATTAAAAAGAAGGCGCAGGGTTAAATATTCCAGATATCAAGCCCTCCGGGTCCACAGCAACAGTGTGGACCTGGAGGGCCTTTTTATCTCCGACTAAGGATCAATGCGATTTCAGTACGTTATCCACAGAGTCCACAGAGTTATCCACACCCGTGTAATTACATTGCTGTAATTAGGTGAACCTCATCACTATTCACCAAGAAAAGCCCAGGACAACAATCTGGGGATAACTCCTGCAATTCTGTGGACTACCACGGCGTTATATGTGAGTAGATTTGTGGACAACCGTCAGGCCTAAAGTTATCAACATTGAAGGTGACTTATCAACAGGTTATTAACACCCCTGCGCACAGGGAAGAATTACTCACTGAGCTGGCTAAAGGACCCCTTATCCACAGTTTCGCCAGGACTTACTGTAGTTACCACTTTTATTACTAGTAATTTATTAAGAGAAAAAAGAGCTGGGGATAACAAGAATGTACTGAGTTCAGCGACCGCCAACCGAATAACAAAAATTCTTTGTACGAACCTCAAGGGCAGGTAGGTTTGTTAGAGTGAAACCATCAACCATCGGCGTGAGTAATCACAGTGATGTGGTTTAGGATGTGGTTTAACATTATGCTCAGCCAAGCTCGACACGTGCTGACGAGCTGCAGCAAATGACAAACGGCCGACTAAATACTTTTCCAACCAAGGGAGCATCAGGGAGCACATGGACGACAATGTAGTGTCATTCGAAGTTGAAAAAAATGACTTGTCCAGCGCGGTCTCATGGGTAGCGCGTAATCTACCTTCACGCCCCACCCAACCAGTGCTTCGAGCCATGCTAATTACTGCCGACGACGAAGGCCTTGAAGTTGCCGGTTTCGACTACGAGGTATCTACTAAAGTTCGCATTCCAGCCCAGGTTGTGGATAAGGGGCGCATTGCTGTCGCAGGAAAACTCTTAGCGGATATCATCTCCATGTTGCCCACCAAGCCGGTGAACATTTATGTTAAAGGCTCAACGGTGCAATTAGAGTGCGGTTCTTCACGCTTTGAATTACCACTTATCCCCCTCGATGATTATCCCACCTTGCCTACCCTGCCACAGGCTACGGGGGCTATTGATCCCAGATTATTTGTTGATGCCGTAACCCAAGTAGCCGTAGCTGCAGGTCGCGATGACACCCTTCCCATGCTCACTGGAGTTGATATGGAGATCAGCGGTGAAGAAGTGACGCTCACCGCAACAGACCGATTTAGACTCGCCCTGCGTCGCTTTCAGTGGGCTCCGCAAAGTCCAGAAGCAACGGCTAAATTGCTGATTCCTGCGAAAAACTTGCAAGAAAATGCTCGCACCTTGGACTCTAACTCTTCCGAGCCGGTGGAAATCGCAGTTGGTACTGGTGATGCCATTGGAGCCGAAGGTCTTTTTGGTATTCACGTCGATAACCGCCAAACCACCACACGCCTCCTCGATGCAGTTTTTCCCAATGTGGGACCACTTCTGCCTAAGGAACACCGCTCGATGGCCAGTGTGAATATCTCAGACTTACAGGATGCTATCCGCCGTGTCTCTTTGGTTGCCGAACGTAGCGCCCAGATCCGGATGCAATTTAGCCGCGGTGAACTGATTCTTTCCGCCGGTGGAACGGATTCCGGACATGCGGAAGAATCATTGCCCTGCTCCTATAGCTCGGACGAAGAGCTCATTATTGCCTTTAATCCTGCATATCTGCGCGATGGCCTCAGTGTTATCCGCTCCGCACGGGTAGTCTTTGGATTCACCGAATCTTCACGTCCGGCGATCTTGATTCCAGAGCCGGAGAATATGCCTGAGGCCAACGAAGAGGGAATGTTCCCCACCCCTGAAACTGATTTCACCTATCTCTTGATGCCCGTACGGTTACCAGGCTAGATCTGGCACAGTCTGCCTAAGAGATCGAGGTTAATGTGTATATTCGGGAACTTTCTCTGCGTGATTATCGCTCATGGCCTGAGTTGTCGATCAGTCTTCATCCTGGAATTACACTATTTACCGGCCACAATGGCTTCGGCAAAACAAATATTGTGGAAGCCATTGGATATGCAGCTAGGTTGAGTTCCCATCGTGTCCCTAAGGATGCTCCGCTGGTGCGCCACGGGGCTCACAATGCCAGGATTTCGGCTACTGCGGTCAACGATGGCCGGGAATTAACTGTGCATTTACTCATCAACTCCAGCGGCAGCAACCGAGCACATCTCAACCGAACCCAGCTCAAAGCCCCACGGGAGGTATTGGGAGTTGTTCGCACCGTCCTTTTTTGTCCAGAGGATCTCGCGCTCGTTCGGGGAGAACCCCAAGAACGCCGGAATTATTTGGACAATATACTCAAAGCGCTGCGGCCCCGGCTATACGCCGTCAAAATGGACTACGAGAAGGTACTCAAACAACGTACTACCTTATTAAAAACCGCTGGCGCTCACCTTCGTCGCGGCTACGGGCACGATCAAGGCACCCTAGATACCCTCGATATTTGGGATAACCAGTTAGCACGTTTAGGAGCTGAATTAATAGCTGCTCGCCTGGATTTAGTTTCAGAGCTCAACCCACTAGTTGAACAATCATATGCCACCATTGCCCCCCAATCTCGACCTGCGCATATTCACTATCGCTCCAGCGTGCCAGGAATAGCTGAAACTGAGACCGATCCGGAACTAATTGAAGCTGCAATGCTCGTAGAACTCGCGGCAAAGCGCCACAAAGAAATCGATCGGGGTCTTAGTCTCGTCGGACCCCACCGCGACGATTTGGACCTTCTCCTTGGTGATGCCCCTACCAAGGGTTTTGCCAGTCACGGGGAAACGTGGTCAATGGTATTGTCCCTGCGTCTGGCAGAATTCCAATTACTTCGGGCCTCTGGTACCGACCCCATTTTGATTTTGGATGATGTGTTTTCCGAATTAGATCTGGCACGCCGCACCAGGTTGGTGGCCCTGACCGAATCGGTTGAGCAAGTCTTTATTACTGCAGCAGCCTTTGAAGATCTCCCTGAGAATCTTCTTGAAGCGATCACGCAGCGCTTTGAAGTCGGAGTCAAAGACACCGAATCTGGTCGTGTCTCCCAGCTAAAATATGCAGCGGAATCTGAGGCGGATGCCCAGGTCATCTCAGCGGAGACACCGTAATGGCTGCTGAGCGCGACGACGATAAACCTACTGATGATTGTGTGCAGATGGCCTTTCTCAAAATGCGGGAAATGGCTCAGAAACGCTCAGCACACCTTCCCGATTTGCACGCCGCCCCGCAGCGTCCCCAACCTCGATCCCAGAATACTGCGGTGAATATGCGGCGCCGTGGACGCCCGACAGGTCGCGATGGGAGGGCGATCTCCTATGGCTCGTATAGCTTGGAGAGCCTCGGCACTATTCTTAACAAGGAAATTAGCAAGCGTGGCTGGCAGCCTGGTATGGCCAAGGGCTGGATTATGGGCAACTGGGATTTGCTCGTCGGCGATCAAGTGGCTCACCATACCCGGGTAGAAATGCTTAAGGACACCACATTGTTTATTAGTTGTGATTCCACAGCATGGACGACTAATTTGCGCCTGATGCAAAAAGAGATTCTGAAAGCTATCGCCCACAAAGTTGGTCCAGATATTGTGACCGAGTTGAAAATATTTGGACCTAAGACCCCTAGTTGGCGCCATGGCCCGCTGCATGTCAAAGGTCGTGGTCCTCGCGACACCTACGGATAATTTTTATGGGGCGTGAAAATCGGCTCATATAGGTGGCATAGACCTAAGCGTAGTAGTACCACGTAGGGCTCTAGGCAGTGTAGAATAAAGCAGTCTAACTGTACATAATTGAAGGAGTGCTAGTTCACGTGGCAACCGCTGAACATGGGTACGACGCCTCATCCATCACCATCCTTGAGGGTCTTGAGGCAGTGCGCAAGCGACCGGGAATGTATATCGGCTCGACCAATGAGCGCGGTCTGCATCACTTGGTATGGGAAGTCGTTGATAACTCAGTCGATGAGGCAATGGCTGGCTATGCCGACAAGGTCGATGTGACAATTCTTGCCGACGGTGGAATCGAGGTCGTTGATAACGGTCGCGGTATCCCCGTGGAGATGCACCCCTCTGGAGCCCCCACCGTCCAGGTGGTCATGACCCAGCTGCACGCTGGCGGCAAATTCGATTCGGAATCCTACGCGGTCTCCGGTGGCCTCCATGGTGTGGGTATCTCCGTGGTCAATGCCCTCTCGACTCGCGTTGAAGCCGATATTAAGCGCGATGGGAAGCATTGGTATCAGAACTTCAACCAGGCTATTCCAGAAGATCTCATCGAGGGCACTAATGCTCGTGGGACGGGGACGAAAGTTCGCTTTTGGCCAGATCCTGAGATATTTGAAACAACGCAGTTCGACTTTGAGGTCATTTCTCGTCGGTTGCAGGAGATGGCTTTCCTCAATAAAGGCCTGACCATCACACTTACCGATAAGCGGGCGAGTGTTGAGGAGATCGAGCTCGACGAAATTGCCGAGGCAGAAGGCAATCTCTCCCTTGATGAGATCGATCAGGCAGCGGATGAAACCACCCCTGATACCACTGCTGTGAAGAAAAAGGAAAAGCGAAAGGTCTTTCACTATCCGAATGGTTTGGAAGACTACGTGGCCCACCTTAATCGGTCGAAAACAGCTGTGCATCCATCCATTGTGGGCTTCGAAGCCAAGGGCGATGATCATGAGATTGAAATAGCCATGCAGTGGAACTCGGGCTATTCCCAATCGGTGCACACTTTTGCCAATACCATTAACACCATCGAAGGCGGCACCCACGAGGAAGGCTTCCGTGCGGCGCTCACATCTTTGATGAATAAATACGCCCGCGAACATAAGCTCCTAAAAGAAAAGGAAGCTAATCTTACCGGCGATGATTGCCGCGAAGGCTTAGCAGCAGTGATCTCCGTTCGGGTAGGCGACCCCCAGTTTGAGGGTCAGACAAAGACCAAATTGGGCAACTCCGAGGTACGCTCATTTGTCCAGAAGGCAGTATACGAGCATGTATCCGACTGGCTAGATGCTAATCCGGCAGAAGCCAAGGTTATCATCAACAAGGCTGTCTCCTCGGCTCATGCTCGACTTGCTGCCCGTAAAGCACGTGAAATGGTGCGCCGGAAGTCTGCCACTGATCTAGGCGGCTTGCCCGGTAAGCTCGCCGATTGCCGCTCCAAAGACCCGAGTAAGACCGAGCTCTATATTGTCGAGGGCGACTCTGCTGGTGGTTCCACTAAGGGCGGACGTGACTCGATGTATCAGGCGATCTTGCCGCTGCGTGGCAAGATCCTCAATGTGGAAAAAGCACGCTTAGATAAGGTGCTCAAAAACAACGAGGTGCAGGCTATTATTACTGCACTTGGGACTGGTATCCACGACGAATTCGATATCTCGAAATTGCGTTATCACAAGATCGTGCTCATGGCGGATGCTGATGTGGACGGTCAGCATATTGCGACCTTGCTGCTAACCTTGCTCTTCCGCTTTATGCCGCAGTTGATTTCCGAGGGACACGTCTACTTGGCTCAGCCACCTTTGTATAAGTTGAAGTGGGGCAAGGGCGAACCTGGATTTGCGTATTCGGATGCCGAGCGCGATAAATTGCTCGCTGAAGGTCTAGCTGCTGGGCGCAAGATTAATAAGGATGACGGCATCCAGCGCTATAAGGGTCTTGGTGAGATGAACCCGAGCGAGTTGTGGGAGACGACCCTTGACCCTTCGGTGCGCATTCTGCGCCGCGTGGATATGGAAGATGCACAGCGCGCAGATGAGCTCTTCTCCATTTTGATGGGTGATGATGTTGCGGCGCGCCGTTCCTTTATTACAAGAAATGCTAAGGACGTTCGCTTCCTCGACGTCTAATCTAAATCCCCGTTGCCACGGTTATAGCTGGGACAACGGGGATTTTTATTGGCTATGATGGGCACGCATTCTCTAAAGTATAAAAAGAGAAGAGCAAGACGTCTGAGGCTGACACATTGTGGGCTTGAGGTTTATTTAAGGAGACTGATTAAGAAGATCGGGCCACCACAGCGTCGGTTGTAACAGCCAGAAAAATATCGCGCTCTCGAAGGTGCAGGGTGTTTTGTTGCTTCGAACAGAAATAAACAGATCGTAGCCGTAGAGCCCATGATCCCAGCATGATTGTATGCTTATTGGTTGCTTGAGTAGCGAATATTTTGCACTTAGTAGTCCCTAAGAATTTATACCTTAAAAAGATAAAAGGAGCGGTGCAGTCACAACGTCACTGCACCGCTCCTTTAATGCCGGAATAGCTCTTGGTGAGGATTCCAGTCGGCGCTACTTGCTCCGATGAGGGAGTGGTTATAGGCGGAAGTCCATGGCAAATTTCGCCAGGGCACCGATCAAACCAATGACGGCTACGATGACGCCAACAATGATTCCAACAGTATTATTCTCGCCGCCAAAATCAGCCGCGCTTCCAGAATTCGGATCATTATCTGGTTTTTTATCTGGTTGGGTATTGTTATTTCCTGGAACTTCAGGTTTCTTGCTTGGCCGAGGAGGATTCTGTGGCTTCGGTGCTGGGGTTTCCTTTGGCGTAGACCCACCTATAATACCGGTGGCTGATTCTCCCTTTTCTTTGGTGCGATAGATCCATTCGGTGCGTTCACCAGCGGGAATACGATCGGGCTTGGTTGCGGGAGAGCTGGAGATCGCTGCATAGCTAGGAGAAATCTTATTCTTAAGTCCGTGTACATGGACGCGGGCGAAACCGTAGGTAGAGTGCTCGGGGTTGAGCATATGCATGAGATGCCCGCTGTCTCCGGAAAATGTGCCACCTGTTTTCTTGAGTGCATCGAGCTCTTTCTCGCCCCATGCTTTCAGAATGGTTTCACGCAGGGTTGGTTGACCCAGAGCCAAACTCTCAAGTTGAGGCTTATGACCGTCTCGGGTGGCGGTTCGGTATGAGGAGCCGTCGATACGTGTGTGAGCAAATTTGTATCCAGCTTCTCCAGCTCGTTGAACAGCTATCCAGGTGAGATTTTCATCTGATTTTACATTGGTGTACTGCGCCTTGGAGGTGATTCCATAATGACGAGCAACATCCTGGAGGCGAGTCCCCTCCGGGAATTTGTCGAGGTAGTAGTGGCGGTAGATGGGGTTGAGATCCCACATCTTACTGCGCAGTTCTTTCAGAGCAGCAATGCCTTCGGTACGCCCAAGCGAGGGGTCAAAGGTGGCCGACATAGCAACGAATTCGCTGGTTTCGGCATTCATCTCCACATTAGTTGTGGGAGCAACTGCGGCCTGTGCGATGTGAGCTGGGAGTAGCATGCTCGCACTTAGAGTGAGCGCGATAAGGGTTTTATTTTTCACAGAGAAGGCTCCTAAAAAATCCAAGAATAAGAAGATGCTTAATCAAGCAAGTATGAATATCTTAACGGATTTAATTAATGACAGAACCTTGTTGAGAAAAACTAAAAAGGATGCCAGCTGATTTACTGCAATAAGCAGGTTGTTTCTTAGAAAATCATGGTCGCATATACTTCTCTATGATATCCCCCAGAAGAGGGAGACGGGGGCTAATCATATGTGCCAGATGCGATCGATAGTGACGGTAATATCTGTTTAATGGTGATTTTCCGAACCGCTGTACCCATGTGTCAGTAGTGCTGAGAATATCGCTAATAACATTCTCAGCTTCAGCATTGAGGTACGTTCCGAAATCGGCCGTCGTAGATTTTTGGTAGAGATCCCAATATGGCTGCAAAGCAGAGAGAATAAAGGGAGCTAATAAATTCACAGTGCGTGACACGATAGACTCGTTGACCTTTTTTCCCGCTTTAACAGCAGCTTTGAGAGCTAGTGAACTCAGTCCGGAACTCTGTTGAATGGAATCCTCGATCAGAGTGCTGAGATCTGCTACGAAAGATTCGCGGTGAGTTTTCAGCATGTTTTTTAGGGTGCTCATAATGTGAATCAGCCTTTCCCGAGCGGGTGTAGAGAAGAACTTTATACCAATAGGCGATAAAAAAGCGTTCGCAATGTGTGATATGACCAGCTTCAGGGATATACCAACTATTGCGAACGCTTATAAACCACAGTTGTAATTCTTCCGCCACAGACTCTACGTGGGTGTCTGCCTTTTATTCCACATCCCGATAAAAGATATAGAAGATCCAGCAATAAGGAGCGATCAGGACACCTCAGTAGTTAACTGCAATCACAACAGTCACAATTATTACAGATTTGTGGGTACTCCCGCAAAGAAAATACCTAAAAAATCTCGCACGGGCACGAATTCCCCTCCCAAGTCTCAATCTCGTTGCCGAGCTGGCCATCACGAAAACAAAAAGCACCGTCAACACACCGCATAGGAACCTGCGCAGCGTATGAGGAAACTTTCGACGGTTTATTTAAGATGCACGATGCGAAAAAACTCTTTTCCGAGGTCGGGGAGTTTTCTTGAAGATCGCTGTTTGCATCTATACCCCGGAGTTGAGCCTAGATAGAAGCCGCATCGGTACGGAGTCTTTGGGAAAAACAGTGTATTTGCCCTGGTATTGAAAAAAATATCGGCAAAAAGTAGCAGTGGCTCGGTACTATGCTGATAACGGATCTAACCCTGTTCGGGGGGAGAGGTAGTCTGAGGTCACACCTGATCTTTGGACGCGCACCCTCCGGTGCATGGGTTCAGATGATGTACGGAGTAAGGATGGACTCCTAGTTATTCCCGCAAACTCGAGGGTGTCGCGTGCTTCCCTAAGGCATAAGTGGTGCCATAGATAGCCGATTCTCTAGATATCCCTATATGTTCTCTCAAGGCGCTCTCATAGAGGGGGAGAGGCTATTTTTATTTAGACAAGTTTCATTTAGGCAAGAAGATCTCTCCGGATATAGCACCTGATCCCAATGATTGAGCAGACAAGCCCACCAAGAATGAGGACACCTACCCCCAGAGCGTGATCAACCATATGTGGTGCCCAGGAGTAGAGAGAGAATTTAATGATCGTCTTAGAGTGGGGAAAAAACTCTGCAAAGAAGCTGAGAAGCGCAGATAAAGCAACGGGGAGATAGGCCAGACCAACAAATCGGGGCGCTAGGCCCATGAGCAGAAAAGAAAACCCGAAAGCGAAAAATGTAGCGGGATAGAGATCAATTACTTTAAAGAAGAGAGGATAAAACTGATCAGCCTGTACCTCTGGACTCATAATCGCAGCTAAAGCAGCGAGGAGACCACTGATCATCGCGATACCCGCGGTCATAAGAGCAACGAGGAGCCAAGTTCTTAGAAGAATCTCCCATCTTGTTCGTCCGGTACTAAGAAGGAGGCTTAAAGTTCCTGATATCTCGGCCCTGTACAGGCTCTGGCTTAGCACAATAGCCATAATGGAGAGCACGACGGCATGAAGTAGGGCCAATGACTGGGCAGCGCCTGCGATGACGGAGCTACCAAACCCCAATTGTTCAAAGATCGTCGCCGCTTCTGGGGTAGTTGTGAAAATCTTGGACATCTCTCCCACAAGGGCAAAGAACGCGATGCTGAATATAATGATTCCACCGCTGAAGAAGGAAAGAGCGACGCGGTTATGAGAAATCCACAATCTACTAAGCCCATATCCAGAGCGGCTCTTACGTGCATGTGAAATTACACGAACCTGGGAGCCAAGATCGCGTTTGATGAAGAAAGTGGCACCTATCACGGTTAAGCAGCTCAGAGCCATATATAAGGCAGGGAAAAATTCTTCACCGTCGAAAGGCTTAAGTAAATCCCGCCAACCCAAAGGACTTAGCGCTCGAAGCCAGTTGATAGTGTAAAGATCAGCGAATACCCGCACCATGAAGCTAAATCCTATAAGGGTGAGGGACAGAGCCTTCGTCAGCCTTTCAGATCCAGTGACCTGCCCGATAAGAATGGCCATAAGGCCAAAAATAGAGGTGCAAAAAAAGAGCGCCAGCCCATAAGATAGGGAACCTATTAGTGAAGCCCCTGTGGGTACAAGGCTCAGGCCTGAACCGAAAGCGAAGATTCCAGTGATAATAACGAGACTAAGAATCGAAGAGCCAAGAAGGGTACCTCTTGTCATTCCTTGGCTCAGTAGAATTTCGGCCCGGCCATTCTCTTCGTGACCAATGGAAGTATAGGTAGCTAAAAGAACGGCCATAATGGCGCCTAAGACCATAACAGTCATTCCGGTTTTCCATGCGGTGAGGGAATAGATATCGAGAATAGTGGGCAGGGGGCCATAAAAGGCAATTACTCCAGCTGAGGAAGCTGAGGCAGCACCGATAGAAGCCAGATCATCAGGATTAGGGATGGAATTCTCGGTGGCTATGGGTGAGATATATGTCAGGAGAATAAGGGGAATGAGCCATGAGGCAAGAAAGATCTTCTTGGAGCGCAGATCCTGTCCTACCAGGTGAATAAGAGAACTCAACATCATGATCACCGCTCGTAAAATTTCAAGAAGAGATCTTCTAAGTGGGCTGGTTCGCACCGTATAGAGTGTGCTCCTTGGTTAATGAGCCGAGTAAGAGTGGTGTTAACCAACTTTGGTGCGACAAATTCTTCGATGTGTTGCCCGCGGGAATCAACTGCTCGTATATGCATGCCACCAAGGTGGGTAAGGGTGTCCTTGGGGCCTGATTCCACAATATATCCTTGGCGGATAATGCTAATCTCATCGGCTAATTCTTGGATTTCACTAAAGATATGGCTAGACATAAGAATGGCGGCACCTTCATTGCGGCGTTTTATGAGCCAAGCTTTAAAGACGTGTTGGATGAGAGGATCCAGCCCACTGGTGGGTTCGTCCAGAATAATGGCAGCAGTGGGAGCAGCTAGTGCCGAGATGAGGAGCATTTTTTGTTTATTGCCACGAGAATAGGTGCGCATCTTTTTACTGGGATCTACATCGAAATCATCAATGAGTTCGCTGATGCGCGCTCTTTCAGCTTGAAGTGGCTTGCTATTATGGCCGTGACGGATGCGAGCGAGGGTATCGATAATCTGCCCTCCCGTTAGCTGTGGCCAGAGGTGACTATCGCTAGGCACAAAGCTGGTGTTTTTCCGCGCTAACGAGAGGTTGATGGTGGGATCGTGACCGCTGAGGCTTATAGTGCCGGAATCGGGGCGAATAAATCCTAAAAGGCAGCGGATTGTGGTTGATTTTCCGGCACCATTGGGTCCGAGGAAGCCGTGGATGCTGCCGGGCGGGATCATAAGAGAGATATCTTTGAGAACCTGGGTGGTGCGGAAGCTCTTGACGAGGTTATTGATAGAAATAATAGGCTTGTTCATACTCTGTAGTGTCCCAGAGATCTTTTGCTTTTGCTAGGAAAAGTACAGAGGAATGCTGCAGAAATATCGCCAATGGCTAAAAAATAGCAAAGACTTTAAATACCCGCGACAGATAGCACGATCGCGAGGGCCTATACCGTGTCGACGCTGCCATGCTCAGTCGTGGTATCTCTAGTCTCAGCCTTGTGAGATGGTGGCATCACGCTGGCAGTAGAGCGGTTAAAGCTCTAGCTATTCACCTCTTAAACCACCATTACGGGGTGGAGATATGCTCGGCAAAGGATAGATAGACGGTGGCCGCGAATCGGGCAAAGCTCTCATTGTGTGCGCTCAGTGGATGAGTGAGGTTAATTATTCGGGCGAGGGAGCGGGCACTTTCTTGAACGTCTCGATCGACCCTAACCCCATCGAACCGGGCGTTAGTACTGGTGGCGCAAGCATAGAGTGCAGCATAATCGGTGATGCAAGTGGCATAGGTGGCGCTGAAAATATCGGCGATGATGAGAAGCTGTTCGGGGCTGAGATTAACCCACGGTCTCGGGGAGGTAGGCGTGCGGGGCGAGGAATTAGTGGTGCTCACGCCGCGCTCGATTCAGTCGATCCTCCATGTAGTGGTTCTCGATGAGATCGGTGGCGAGGGATTCAATAAGAGAATCATTCACGCTGCGCCGGGCTTGGGCCATAATGGCGCGCAAAACGGCTTCGTGTTTACTCACCCCCTGAGCCTGTGCGAGGAGTTCAACAGCGCGGTTATATTCGGGTGTTAATCGAAGCGTCATTGCCATATTTCAATCCTACGCCACAAAGTGGTATCACTGTGGTATCACTTAAGGGAGGATCAGGCGCTGAGATGCGCTCAAAAGGCCGTTAAGGGGCTAGACTAGAAGAGATTTATTCTCATACTGAAAGGTCCCTATATGAGTGACGATCTCTTCTCGGGAGAAACATACGATCGCATTTTCCCGATCGACCTCAATGAGGAAATGCAGTCGTCGTATATCGACTACGCCATGTCGGTTATTGTCGGCCGCGCACTCCCAGAAGTTCGCGATGGCTTAAAGCCCGTGCACCGCCGTATTCTCTACGCCATGTTCGATTCCGGGTACCGCCCAGATCGCAGCTATGTAAAATCAGCACGCCCGGTCTCTGACACGATGGGACAATTCCACCCACACGGTGACTCAGCCATTTATGACACCCTCGTGCGTCTAGCGCAGAGCTGGAATATGCGCTACCCGCTCGTCGACGGCCAAGGAAACTTTGGTTCCCGCGGCAATGATGGCCCAGCCGCCATGCGTTATACCGAGTGCCGCCTCACCCCGCTAGCCATGGAGATGGTGCGCGATATCCGAGAAAATACCGTCAATTTCTCCCCGAACTACGATGGTAAAACTCAAGAGCCCGATATTCTGCCATCTAGGGTCCCCAACCTTTTAATGAACGGCTCCAACGGCATCGCCGTGGGTATGGCTACCAATATTCCACCCCATAACCTGCGCGAATTGGCCGACGCCATCTACTGGTTATTAGAGAATCCCGAGGCTGATGAAACCTCGACGCTCGATGCCTGCATGAGCTTTGTCAAGGGTCCCGATTTCCCCACGGCGGGCCTAATCGTTGGAACCCAAGGTATTAGGGATGCTTATACCACTGGCCGCGGCTCCATTCGGATGCGGGGTGTGACCTCCATTGAAGAAGAGGGTAGCCGCCAGACCATTGTGATCACGGAGCTTCCGTACCAGGTCAACCCCGATAATTTGATTTCAAATATCGCAGAACAGGTACGAGACGGCAAGCTGGCTGGAATCTCTAAGATCGAAGATGAATCCTCCGATCGTGTGGGTATGCGCATCGTGGTTACCCTAAAGCGAGATGCGGTACCGCGCGTCGTGCTCAATAACCTCTATAAGCACTCGCAGTTGCAGACGAACTTCGGCGCCAATATGCTCTCGATCGTTGACGGGGTGCCGCGTACCTTACGTCTCGATCAGATGCTGCGCAATTATGTCGCTCACCAGATCGAAGTGATCGTGCGCCGCACCCAGTACCGTCTCGATGAAGCGGAAAAACGTGCGCATATCTTGCGCGGTTTGGTCAAAGCCCTCGATATGTTAGATGAGGTCATTGCCCTCATCCGTCAGTCGGCCACGGTGGATGTAGCCCGCTCTGGACTGATGGATCTTCTTGAGATCGACGAGATTCAGGCCGACGCTATCCTGGCTATGCAATTGCGTCGCCTCGCTGCCCTGGAACGCCAGAAAATTATCGACGAATTGGCAACCATCGAAGCCGAAATCGCCGATTTGATGGATATCCTCTCCTCCCCAGAACGTCAGCGCTCCATTGTGCGCGCTGAGCTCAAAGAGATCGTCGATAAGCACGGCGATGATCGTCGTTCGCAGATTATCGCCGCTACGGGCGATGTTACCGAAGAGGATCTCATTGCCCGCGAGAATGTCGTGGTCACCATCACCTCAACGGGGTACGCAAAACGCACCAAGGTCGATGCCTATAAGTCGCAGCGCCGTGGTGGCAAGGGAGTTCGCGGGGCCGAACTCAAACAAGAAGATGTGGTCCGCCACTTCTTCGTATGTTCCACCCACGACTGGATTCTGTTCTTTACCAATTTCGGTCGCGTCTATCGCCTCAAGGCCTATGAGCTGCCGGAAACATCCCGCACCGCTCGTGGGCAACACGTAGCCAATCTGCTGGAATTCCAGCCAGAAGAGCGCATCACCCAGGTGATCCAGATCCAAAGCTACGAAGACGCACCGTATCTCGTTCTCGCCACCGCGCAAGGTCGAGTAAAGAAGTCACGCTTGAGCGATTATGAATCAAACCGTTCAGGAGGGCTCATCGCTATCAACCTCAATGAGGGCGACAAACTCATTGGAGCAGCCCTATGCTCTGGCGACGATGACTTGCTGCTGGTGTCCGAAGAAGGCCAGGCCATCCGCTTCCACGCCGATGATGAGCAATTACGACCCATGGGTCGATCCACCGCAGGTGTGAAGGGCATGCGCTTTAGAGGCGAGGATCAACTCCTGGCCATGACCGTAGTCCGCGAGGGCTCCTCCCTCTTGGTGGCCACCTCAGGGGGCTATGGCAAGCGAACCATCATGGAAGAATATGCCACCCGTGGCCGCGGTGGCATTGGTGTGATGACCTTTAAGTACAGCCCGAAGCGCGGCAAACTCATCGGTGCGATTGTAGTAGATGAAGACGATGAGATCTTCGCTATCACCTCAGCCGGTGGCGTGATTCGCACCGAGGTTAACCAGATCCGACCAAGCTCTCGTGCCACCATGGGCGTTCGCCTGGTGAACCTCCAAGACGGTGTTGACCTTCTAGCCATTGACCGAAATGTTGAAGGCGAAGGCGAAGAAGAAGCCGAAAAGGTAGCAACAGGGGAGAAGGAATTGCCGCACGGGCACCAAACTCCGCTCAGCGTGAGCCCCAATGACGCGGAACAAGGGGATAAATAATGGCTACTCGTATTAGCGCCATTACCCATATCGCGCCGCTCTCGGTCTTTCGGGTTACCTTCATTCTCTCCACGGTGCTCGCAGCGGCCGGACTTTTAAGTGTCACCCTGCTGTACTTTGGCATGGATGCCATGGGAGTGTGGGATCAGGTGAACCAGATTATTGGTGGTGTGGGTGGAACCCAGCTCATCACCTTTCCACTGGTGATGATGTTAGCCGGGCTGCTGGCTATCATCTTTGTGATCCTCACCAGTGTGCTGCTGCCGCTGATCGCGGTGTGCTACAACGCCACCACTGATTTCACCTCGGGGCTACGCATTCAAATTACCCACGATTTCTAAGCCCTAGCAACAGATCCCACCTCCCTCACCCGCGCAAGCGGCATAGAAGGGGAGGTGGAATTTGTTTTTCCTTTATACCCAGCCCTAAAATGAAAGGCGCAGCGTTGTAGTGATAACTACTGAGCACAAGGTTATCGTGTGACCATAAACATCATGGTCACGAGTCGATTTGTGAAATATTAACTTCTTAGATAACATTTCGACTGTTCCTTCTTAAGGGCCTATAGCTCAGTCGGTTAGAGCGCATCGCTGATAACGATGAGGTCGCAAGTTCGATTCTTGCTAGGCCCACCAAGGAATTTGGGGCATTAGCTCAATTGGTAGAGCATCTGCTTTGCAAGCAGAAGGTCAGGAGTTCGATTCTCCTATGCTCCACAACTAGTAAAGAACCGGTACCTACCTAAAAGGTGCCGGTTCTTTTTGTCTCCTCGCAGCAAGTCGCTGAGGTACTTTGATATCTCCCCAGCTTGGGTGGGAGGTAACGAGCATATTTTGGCGCAGCTCAACGGAGGTTTCAGCAAAACTGGATACGATCAGCGGATGGACTATTTCTTAAACTTTGCGAGCTGGTGGACAACTGAGCGAACCAGCACGTTGATTAATGCGTTCATCGCTCTTATTTCTCTCTTGGTTGCGTGTCGTTCCCTTCGCTTGAATAGGCAGATAAATATCAATGCCAATCGACCGATGATGATGGCTCACGTGCTAATGCCCGATTACCCCGAGAGCCTCTACGTTTTATTATCTCTAACAAAGGTAAATCAGTGGCAAAGAATGTGATGGTGAACTTCGAGCCGGAACTGCCCGACTCAGCAATACAGGCCGCGACCCCAAATAGAAAGACCGGTTACTCGCTTGTAGAAGGTGTCAAACTGATCTTTGATCGCAAAACTTTCTCGACATGGGTTCCAGGTTTTCAAATAGATGTCGCCTACTGGATGCAACCTAAAGGTAAGTACGTTGATGGCGAAGCAATTTCCGCTTCCAGAGAGGGCGTACCTGCGCTTCAATTTGTTCTCTTGGAATATGATGATGAGCTCGGCAATCACTACTCAGAGAGATTCGAACTTAATGTTCGCAGCGTTCTAGGTACACATTTTCACGCCAATAGTAATACAACGAATGGTCGACTTAATTTGGAAAAACAGATATCGAAAGATGTACAAGATCTTAACCGAGTACTTGGGAGGATCTCGCGACAACTATAAAAGAATTAACGTCTCTTATTTGGTGGGGCTTCTTAGCCCACCTTGGTCAAAAGTTTGGAAGATAAAGCTGAACACGTTTTATATAACGAGGTATATGGCGGAGATCGAATTTGTCACTACTTACTTCACTCAATCTGCTAGGAATGATGGGCGCGGGGAGTAGGGCATAGTTACGGTTGGCCGGATCTTCGCGTGAGCAATATTCGGCCGAATCTGAGGATCCTATGAGTCCTTTTAGCCTGGATAGGAGAACTTCTTTCGAACAAGCGTTCTCTGATTAGCGCGCTTTGTCTATTCCTAGTCTTATAGTCGTGGCGTTGGCACTTTTAACAAGATTATTCTTGCTAGAGTCCTACGTAGATTTATTCCCAACAGCCCTTGTTTTGAGGGCGGTGAAAGACCATAAGGATTACCGATGACTAAAGAGTCTCAGCGTGCTGAATTACACAAAACCATCTGGAAAATAGCCAACGAGCTACGTGGCAGCGTAGACGGCTGGGACTTCAAAAGCTACGTCCTCGGTATGCTGTTCTATCGCTTCATTTCCGAAAACATCACCAACCACCTCAAAAGCAACGAGGATGATGACTTTAACTACGCGGATCTCACCGATACCGAAGCCGAAATAGTCAGGGAAGAAACAGTTAAAGAAAAAGGCTATTTCATTCTCCCCTCACATCTATTTTCTAACGTACGTACGCGCGCGAAAAATGATGAGAACCTCAATGAGACTTTAGATCATATCTTCCGCAGCATCGAAGGCTCAGCAGTCGGTACTGCGAGTGAAGACGATATCAAAGGTCTCTTCGACGATCTCAACGTTAACTCACCTAAGCTTGGTAATACCGTTCAAGAACGCAATGAGAAACTCGTTAAACTTCTCAATGCTATTGGGGACCTACCCCTCGGAAACTTTGATGACAACACTATTGATGTCTTCGGTGATGCTTATGAGTATCTCATGACGATGTATGCCTCCTCGGCTGGGAAATCAGGTGGGGAATTCTTCACCCCACAGGAAGTATCAGAACTACTCGCACGTATCTCTATCGGGGATAAAACGCACCTGAGCCGGGTATATGATCCCGCCGTGGGTTCGGGCTCTTTGCTGTTGAAATTCGAGAAAATCCTAGGAAAAGGTAAAGTCGGGGGTTTCTATGGTCAAGAAATAAACCTCACTACCTATAACCTCGCGCGGATTAATATGTTCCTCCACGGAATCAACTACGAGCGCTTCAACTTAAGTCTTGGTGATACGTTGATTAATCCGCAGCACTGGGATGATCAACCTTTCGAAGCAATCGTCTCCAACCCGCCCTACTCAATTAAGTGGGACGGCAAAGACAACCCATTGTTGATCAACGATGAGCGTTTTTCCCCGGCAGGTGTCCTGCCGCCGAACTCAAAAGCTGATTTAGCGTTCACAATGCATATCTTGAGCTGGTTGGCGGAAAATGGCACTGCGGCCATCGTGTCATTCCCCGGGGTGCTCTACCGCGGCGGAGCGGAGCAAAAAATCCGCAAATATCTTCTTGACAATAACTATGTCGAGGCCATCATTCAGTTGCCTGCCAATCTCTTTTTCACGACAACCATTGCAACATGCATTATGGTGCTGAAGAAGTCCAAGAAAGACACCGATGTGTTGTTTATTGATGCCTCTAAGGAGTTTAAGAAGGTAGGAAAGAAGAATAAGCTCCTGGATGAGAATATCGCCCATATCCTCGAGTTATTTAACGATCGTAAGGACGTGGAGTATCTTGCGAAGCTGGCCTCGCACGAGGAGATTGCGGGTAATGACTATAACCTTGCGGTGTCGAGTTATGTTGAGCCAGAGGATACCAGGGAGGTTGTTGATATTGCTGAGCTTAACCAGCGTATAGCTGGGATTGTTGAGCGCCAGCAGGTTCTGCGCACCAAGATTGATGCGATTGTTGCGGATCTCGAGGGTGGTAAATAATGAATAGGATTGAGCGACTGATCCAGCAGCACTGCCCTAATGGGGTGCCTGTAGTTCCTATTAACCAAGTTGTGAAATATGAGCAGCCAACTCGGTATCTAGTGAACTCCAAAGAGTATCGCGATTTTTACGAAACTCCGGTTTTGACAGCTGGAAAAGCTTTCATTCTGGGTAAGACCAATGAGAAACACGGTATTAAAATGTCAAGCCCAGAAGATCCGGTGATCATATTTGATGACTTCACTACTAGCTCTAAGTGGGTAGATTTTCCCTTTAAGGTTAAATCATCTGCCTTGAAGATTCTTTCAGTTGACTCGGAAATCTTGGACATTCGATATTTGTTCCATACTATGCAGACTATTGGTTATCCTGTCACAGATCACTCGCGCCAGTGGATTTCCAAGTACTCTCAGTTGAACATTCCTATCCCTCCTTTGGAGATTCAGCGTGAGATTGTTGATATTTTGGACTCCTTCACCGAGCTGGAGGCTGAGCTGGAGGCTGAGCTGGAAGCTCGAACGATTCAGTTTCAATATGTTCTAAACTCAGTATTTAATTTTGATGAGAATGTTGAAGTCTATCGTCTAGGGGATGTGTGTACAAAAGTTAGTTCAGGGGGAACCCCGAGGACGACTAGAGCCGAATACTACGATGGCGATATTCCCTGGATCAGGACTCAAGACATCGACTTCAACTACATCCACGAAACCTCTAGAACTATTACCGATCTTGGACTGGACAATAGCTCGGCTCATTGGGTTCCCCCCAAGACCATTGTTGTTGCTATGTACGGAGCGACTGCAGCCAAAGTGGCCATCACAAGCATTGCTGCTACCACCAATCAGGCTTGTTGCAATCTTGAGATAAACCCCCATAAAGCCGAATACAAATATGTCTTCTACTATCTCCTTTGCCGTTATGAAAAACTAAAATCTCTCGGAGTCGGATCTCAATCGAATTTGAATGCCAGCAAGGTAAAAAATTTCCCTCTACCTCTACCCTCGTTGGAGGAGCAAAAAGAGATTATCAAGACCTTGGAAGCATTGAACTCATACACCAACGATTTGAAGAGTGGAATTCCTGCAGAGCTTAGCGCTCGTCGCCAACAGTACGAGTACTACCGGGACCAATTACTGACCTTCAAAGAACTAAAGGTGTGATGGGTGTGGGTGCTGTGAAGGCATTTGAACCTCTGGTGGTATCAGCTGATTCGACCGTTGTCGCGGAATATGAGGCCCCAGAATCTTCGGTGGTGGAGTATCAGTCCGAAGCGCAGTTGGAAAACGAGTTCATTCGGATTCTACAGTCACAAGCCTATGAGTATTTCCAGCCACGGTCCGAGGAAGAACTGGTAGCTAATCTGCGCAGGCAGCTGGAAAAGCTCAACAAGACTGAATTTAGTGATTCTGAGTGGAAACGCTTCTTCGATGGAGTCATCGCTAGTAAAAACGACGGCATTAAGGAAAAGACCAAGCGTATCCAGCAAGATAACGTGCAATTAATGGAATTAGACGATGGGCGAGTGAAGAATATTCGCCTGATCGATAAAGCTAATATCCACAACAATAGCCTTCAGGTGATCAACCAGTATGAAACCGTGGGGAGCTCTCGTAGTAACCAGGGGGAGCCTTTAGGGGAGAAGCGCCTGAATCGATATGATGTCACGGTCTTAGTCAATGGTTTTCCGATGGTGCATATAGAGCTTAAGCGTCGAGGGGTTGATATTCGGGAGGCGTTCAACCAGATTCAGCGTTATCAGCGAGAAAGCTTTTGGTCGGGATCTGGGCTTTTTGAGTATGTGCAGCTTTTTGTTATTTCCAACGGAACGTTAACAAAATACTATTCAAATACCACTCGTGTGCACCATATTGAGACTACCGCTAAAAAGTCGTCGAGGAAGACGTCCAACAGCTATGAATTCACCTCGTGGTGGGCTGATGGAAATAACAAGCCTATCCAAGAGTTAACAGATTTTGCCCGAACATTTTTTGCCAAGCACACTCTGCTCAATATTCTTACGCGCTATTGCGTGCTTACCGTTGATGATCTTTTGCTGGTTATGCGCCCGTACCAGATTGTGGCTACGGAACGGATCCTGAGCAAGATCCAGATCTCTACTAACTACAAAACTCTGGGGACTCTTGATGCTGGTGGATATATATGGCACACCACGGGATCAGGGAAGACCTTGACCTCATTCAAGGCGTCTATCCTAGCCTCGCAAATGGAGAGCGTGGATAAGGTTCTTTTCGTGGTTGATCGCAAAGATCTGGATTACCAGACTATGCGGGAATATGAGCGCTTCCAAAAAGGGGCGGCTGATTCTAATACGTCTACTGCGGTGTTAAAGCGCCAGCTCGAAGACAGTGATTCGCGGATTATCATTACCACGATCCAAAAACTGTCTACGTTTGTTAAAGCCAATAAGAAGCATCCGGTTTTTGCTAAGCATGTGGTGATGATTTTCGACGAGTGTCACCGTTCCCAATTCGGTGAGATGCATACCGAAATCACGAAATCCTTTAAGAAGTACAATCTTTTTGGGTTCACCGGCACCCCTATCTTTGCGGTGAATTCCTCTTCAGGTAGTAATCCGCATCTCAAGACTACGCAGCAGGCTTTTGGCGATAAACTGCATACCTACACCATCGTTGACGCAATCACGGATAGGAATGTTCTCCCCTTCCGCATTGACTATATCGACACTATCAAGGTGGGCGACGTTCGCGATAAGGACGTCAGCGCTGTAGATACGGAACGAGCACTCTTGGCCCCCCAGCGAATTTCTGAAATTGTTGCTTATACCTTGGAGCACTTTCCGCAAAAAACTAAGCGGTGGCAAAGCTATGAGCACACCGTGGTATCAAATGTGGTGGAGTCAACCCGCACCAGGCGGGCGCATATTGCCAAGAACGATAGACGGCATGTGAGAGGCTTCAATGCGCTCTTTGCTACCGCCTCTATCGATGCGGCTAAGCGCTATTACAATGAATTCCAGGCCCAACAGGACGGCCTTACACCCGATGAGCGGCTAAAAATCGGAATGATCTTTAGCTATGGTGCCAATGAGGCCACCGCCGATGGGATTATTGAAGATGAGTCCTTTGAGCCAGAAAACCTGGACAACTCTTCGCGGGATTTCCTTGAGGATGTGATCAATGACTATAACGATATGTTTAATACGTCCTATGACACCTCGGCGGATAAATTCCAGAACTACTACAAGGATCTATCCCAACGGTTAAAAAACCGGGAACTAGATCTAGTCATTGTGGTCAATATGTTCCTCACCGGTTTTGATGCCACCACCCTCAACACCTTATTTGTGGATAAGAACCTCAAGGCACACGGCCTGATCCAGGCCTATTCTCGGACCAATCGGATTCTTAACTCGGTAAAAACCTACGGCAATATTGTGTGCTTCCGCGATTTGGAGGAAGAGACCAATAAGGCACTGGAGCTATTTGGTAACAAAGACGCCCACGGAGTAGTGATCTTGAAGCCTTTTAGGGATTACTACGCTGAGTACGCCAATAAAACTTCAGAACTCCTACAGGCCTTTCCTGAGGGTGAGCGAATAATCGGGGAATCTCGGCAAAAGGAATTTATTGCCTTATTTGGGGCCATTTTGAGGTTGCAGAATATTCTCTCCTCTTTTGATGAGTTCACTGGTCAAGAGATTCTCACGCCGCGCCAAGAGCAAAATTATCGCAGTATTTACCTGGATATCTACGCTCATGTTCGTGGGGAGCAGGACGCAGACAAGGAAGTGATCAATGATGACCTCGTCTTCGAAATTGAATTGATCAAGCAGGTAGAAATTAATGTTGACTATATCTTGCTGCTGGTAGAGAAATACCGCGAGCAGCACGGTGATGGCCAAGATAAGGATATTCGAGCTGAAATTTCCCGCTCCCTGAGCGCCAGCCCAACGCTGCGAAGCAAGCGTGACCTCATCGAAGCTTTCGTTGATTCGATTTCTCCTAACTCAGACGTGGAAGAGGAGTGGGTTGAGTTTATCCGTTACCACCGGGGAGCGGAATTACAAGGCATCGTGGAAGAAGAGAAACTGCAGCCTATATCCACGAGAGAATTCATTATCAGATGCTTTGCCGATGGTTCATTTAAAGACACGGGAACGGATATTGCTGAGTTATTACCGAGGGTATCGAGGTTCAAACCCGACCCTGAGGGGCTTACATATGCCGAGCGGAAGAGGAGAGTTACAGAAAAGCTATCCGAGTATTACGATCGCTTCGAGGGTTTAGGGTACGAGGCAGACGCTGTCCTCAATGGTGCGGAATCCATCAGTGTGGGTGATATTCGTGATATTTAAAATCGTGGTGCTTGGTCAACACCCCAGACTCCAACAGGCTCCAGGGGTGCAGCCTTGGACCTTGAGAATACGGGATGGGATATCTCATGACACCAACCCGGCATAGATCCGTTGCTGAATCAGGGACGTGTGGGATATAAGCAGCAAGAATAATCTGTGGACCCTGGAATTACGCACTCACCATCACTACACCTGAGGTCAGCAGTGCTGTGCGTAGTACACGGTCGCTTTCGGTGGACGTTGCTTCGGCTTTATTGAAGGTATACATGAAGGAGCCCCGAGTGCTCCGTGCCTGTAAGCGATAGGCAGTGGTAAAAACACCCAGACACCAAAACCACAGGGTGGTGCTATTCCACAGTGAGATGCTCGTTGCTTTAGCAACATCGAGCGCTGCAATATGGGCTCTCGCGCCATAATTTCTTTAGAAGGCATTAGGGCCCTGCATCCTAATGGGCGAATCCGTCCTCAAAGGACTATCTACATTCCGGTGAAAGCCACCCCAACACACGGATCTGCGAGGTCTGAGGGCGCGGTTTTAAAGGAGTGAAGAATTACTGAACGAAATCATGAGCTCGTGCCCCCTCGGGGGTAAAAATAGCGGCGACGCGGCAAGTTATATTCAACTCCCAGGATGAAAAAACCCCATAAGCAGCACTTTCTCATTAGGATCCTTTAAACCGAAAGAGGTTGCGGTGTAGTGCGCGGAATTTCATGCGGGGGAGAAAATCAAATATAAAAATCGATTGTGTCATCTCTCGAAGTTCACTCACTAAAAGAAAATGCTTATAGGTGGCAAGAAAAGACTGTGGTAGCTTATGAGGCGCCATGAATGATGGCACAGAAGCCATAGGCACAGAATAAAAAATTGAAGAAAGCTGAAAATATGACCATTATGCGCAGTTTCCCTATGAAACTTTTGATCGGTTTAATTCTCGGCCTGATTGTGGGTTCGCTAGCTAATGAGCCAGTCATAGCTGTCATAGACGCCCTGCGATCAGTTCTTGGAGATCTGATCCTTTATGCGGTTCCCTTTATTATCTTAGGATTTATTACACCAGCAATTATCCGCCTTAAAGCACATGCGGGCAAGATCCTCGGGATTACACTGACAATCTGCTACCTCTCCTCGGTAGGTGCGTCGATGTTCTCCATTGCGGCCGGGCATGTACTCATCCCTTATCTCGATATTGGCAGCAAAGCGCCGGAATCCACCGCCTTACCAGAGAAGCTGTTTGCACTCAGCATCGCACCCGTCATGCCAGTGATGACAGCGCTGGTGACCGCCGTTTTGATGGGCTTGGCCATCTTGTGGACCCAATCGAAGCGTTTTGGTGAGCTTTTTGAGGAGTTCAATAAAATTGTATTGGCCATTGTGAACCAAGTGGTCATTCGCTTCTTGCCTTTCTATATCGGTGCCACCTTTGCCACCTTGGCCTACGAAGGGGCGATTATCCACGAACTTCCGGTATTCATTAAGGTGCTCGCTATCGTTATTGTTGGCCACTATCTCTGGTTGGCTCTGCTTTATGCTTTGGGCGGATTATTCTCCGGCACCAACCCATGGGAAGTGTTGCGTCATTATGGTCCGGCGTATATGACGGCCGTGGGCACAATGAGTTCAGCAGCAACGCTCTCTGTGGCCCTGAAATCGGCCTCTAAGTCTAAGACTCTTGACCCAGAGGTACGGAATTTCTGCATCCCGCTGTGCGCTAATACCCATTTGTGCGGTTCGGTGCTCACTGAGACCTTCTTTGTGATGGTGGTATCGCAGATTCTCTACGGATCCCTTCCCTCAGTATCTAACCTCGTCCTCTTCGGTTTCCTCCTGGGCATCTTCGCTATCGCCGCCCCAGGTGTGCCAGGCGGAACCGTGGTGGCTTCCATCGGTTTGATTACTGCGATCCTTGGTTTCGATGAGACCGGTGTGGCACTTATGTTGTCTATCTTCGCTTTGCAGGATTCCTTCGGTACCGCCTGCAACGTCACCGGTGATGGGGCAATCAGTCTCATGGTTACAGGTATTAAGAAGAGGCTGGGACTAAAGGAGCCACAGAAGGTTATGGCTGAGACGACTGCTTAAGACAGTTCATTTCTCACCTTATCTTTAGAAGCGGGGTATATCACGGGCCCATGGCGCCGTGATATACCCCGTTTTTGTATTCACAGTGCACCAGTCGATCGCAATTGTTAAAAAGCTTAGTCAAAGAATCGGACGCCGAAGGTTCGCCCTCAACAGCTGATGGTTGAGGTTGAATTAGGGGTTAAGGGGCGACCTAAGATGTGGCGTCGATAAGCGGGAGATTGCTCACACTAGCGTGTGCTTGTTACCCCTATGACCGATACGGCAGGGGCGCATTTCCAGGGTGAAATGGGATAAGAGTGATATTCGTCGGGGTTAATCTAAGGATGAATATCACGGCTGAGAGTTGGGCGGACAATCTCACTCTTCGCTACCATGAGCCTATGAAGCTAAGGCAAAGCAAAGCTAAGAAACCGCCAGCCCCGTATAAGCTTAGCCCTCAGGCGAAGACCTCCATTGGCCTCGGCGTGATCAGCTACTGGATCGCGGTCATCGGCATGTGCCTGACAATAGTGGGTGCCGGCGCTCTTATCGACGGCTATCCGCCCTCACCCACGCTCTTCCTCGGCCCAGCTATCGTGGTGCTGAGCCTCTGGCTCCGCGGTCTACTTATCGCGCGCGGTCAGATCCACGAAGAGGCCCTCATTCGCCACCGCCTCCTCGATGCCGTTTTTGATGCCGGCCCAGCTCGCTCGGCATCAACCAGTACGGGTGCAGTTGTATCCTTGGCCACCGAGTCGAGCGAGAAAATGATGGCCTTCCGTATCGGCTTTATTTCCCAAATTATTGCATCCCTCACCGCACCCGTGATCGTCATAGCCACCATAGGGGTGTCTGTATCGCTGAAAGCAGCGATGATCTTAGTGCTGATGTTGCCGATGGTGCCACTACTTTTAGGGGCTTTCCGCAAGATAGTGTCACGAGTATCCTCCGGCACCCAAGATTCCCGGAAACAATTAGCCGCGGCCTATATGGAATCCCTGCAATCCTTAAGTACCCTACAATTACTCGGTGCAGCTCAACGCAAGGCTGATGAACTCGATGCAGCAGGGGAGAAGAATCGCCGTGCAGTCATGCGCCTGCTTAAGAGTAATCAGCTCATCCTCTTTGCCATGGACGCCTCCTTTAGCCTGCTGTTGGTGGCGACAGCCGCGTGGTTTGCTCTCCACGGCACCCTCACAGGTCAGCTCAGCGCTGGTCAGGGCATCACATTATTGGCGCTGAGCATGCTCCTACTAGAGCCCATGGATCAAGTTGGCGCCTTCTTCTATATCGGTATGAGTGGCCTTGGCAGCCAACGCGGCATCTTCGGTTTCCTGCGTGCCCGCCCCGCACAACCCTCACGGCCTGCAGGAGCCCAGCCGAATAATACTCCCACCGCCGCTGCCTCCGTTTCGGCCGCTACCGCTGCGGTATGTGTGCGCGATCTGCACTTCCACTTCGATCAACCACTATTTGAAGGTATCAATCTTGAAATCGCGCCTGGTGAACGTGTAGCTATTATGGGCCGATCAGGCGAAGGAAAATCAACTCTGCTCTCCCTCCTCAAAGGTGATCTCATCCCAGATTCTGGGGATATCACCATTAACGGGCTCAGCGGGGATACACTTCGCGATGCCTCCGCGAGCGTCAATCAAACCACGTGGCTCTTTAGCGGCACCATTGCTGATAACCTCCGTTTCGCACGCCCCGATGCCACTGATGAGCAATTATGGGCCGCTCTTCAAAGCGCACATATTGATACCGAGATCAAGGCCATGCCTCACGGTATCGATACCGAACTCGGCGAGCAGGGACTCGGACTCTCCGGCGGCCAGGCCCAGCGCATCGCCCTAGCGAGGGCTATTATTTCCGGGCGTAGCGTCATGCTTTTCGACGAACCGACCTCCCATGTGGATCTGCGCTCCGAACGCGAGATCCTCGAGGCCATTAATGAACTAGGACCAGATATCACCCTCATTATGGTCACGCACCGCCTAAGCTCCCTGGAACATATGGATCGAATTATTCATATCGATAACGGCCAACTCCACGAAGACGTGAAGGAACAAGCATGAACGAGCCCACCTATAAACAACTAGTATCGTGGCTAATTTCCATCACTCGGCCAGTCCTGGCCCCACTGGGGTGGTCAACCATCTGCCGCATACTCAATCAGATCCTCGGGATCGTCATCTTTGTAGTCCCGGCCTATGCGATCGTAGGCGGCACGATGACAATCAAAACTGTCATGAGCATCCTGATCATAAGTGCTCTAGCCAAAGCCTTCTTACGGTACCTCGAGCACTACTTTGGTCACCTTGTGGCCTTTAAGGCCCTCGAGCTCATTCGCATCCGGGTATTCCGTGATATCTATCCTCAAGCCCCCGCTATTACCGCGCGTACGGGCAAGGAAGCAGTAGGGACCGGGGATATGCTCAACCGGTTGACGAGGGATATCGGCCAAATTGAAGTCTTTTTCGCCCACACCACAGCTCCAATTATTTCCGCTCTCACTGTGCCTACTGTGGTGCTGATTGCCATCACCTACATATCCCCGTGGCATGGACTAGCCACCGCCGCAATTTTCCTTTGTGTGGGGCTGATCGCCGCTGATACTCGAGCCTATCGTCATGCGGTGAAGGTAACCGCGGAGCGTGGAATCATCGCTCAGCATATAGCCGATTCTGTAGGCGGTGTCGCCGAAGTAATAGGCTACGGTGCGAGGAAGCGTCGCCATGAAAGTCTTACTGAGTTGGAGAAACCCCTTGCGGAAAAGATCGATCGGCGCGGCGCCGTCGTGGGTGCTCATGCAGGGCTTGTAGCTGCTGCGCGTATGGTCGTTTTTCTTCTGCTACTGATCCCAACCGATAATATGGCGCTGAGCGTGGCCATAGTTTTTGCGGTTCTGCGCTGTTGGGATATGGTCAACGAGGTTTCTGATTTGGGTAATTACCTCTCGCAATCACTCGCGGCGGCGCGCCGGGTCTATAGCCTCTCCCACGCCGGATTAGCCCACGACAACGGCCCACGCCACCTTGCTGCCAAGGGCCCAGGGATCGGCGTGGAATGGCGCGATATATCCTTTAGCTATGCTGGCAGCAGAGTAGGTGCCGTGCGGTCAATTAACCTTGCCATCGCACCGGGGAGCTGGTCGATGGTGGTCGGAAGCACCGGGTCGGGGAAATCTACCATCGCAAAACTTCTGCTGCGCTACTGGGACCCGTCCCACGGTACGGTTTTGGTAGATGGCCACGATCTGCGCGACTATCACGTCGATGACATTCGGGCTGCTATTAACTTTGTCACCCAAGACATCAAAGTACTGTCTGGAACAGTTGCCGATAATTTACGGCTTGCCCACCCGCAGGCTTTAGATACGGAGCTTAAGGAAGTAATGTCTATCGCCTGCTTGAGTGGGGAGATTTCCCTCGACCAAGAGGTTGGCCAAGGTGGGCTCGCGCTCTCAGGTGGCCAAAGGCAGCGCCTTTCTCTAGCTCAAGCATTGCTGCGGGGCGGTCGGGTGCTGGTTCTCGATGAATTCACCGCGCACCTTAATCCCGGTTTAGTGCAGCAAGTACGCGAAAATTTACGGCGGTATCGTCCCGATGCAACCATCATTGAGATCGCTCATGATCTTGATTCCGTTGATTCGGTAGACCTCGTTGCTGTGATGGACCAGGGGGAAATTATCGAACAAGGCGATCCACAGTCTCTGCAGGTGGCCGGTGGTGCTCTGAGCCACCTGATGAGCCGTAATGCTTAAGAGCGCTTAAGATACCTATAATGAGCACTGGTTTTGCCCGTTAATAGAATCTGCTGTAAAGTTGGGTTTCGTTCCTTTTTAAGGGCCTATAGCTCAGTCGGTTAGAGCGCATCGCTGATAACGATGAGGTCGCAAGTTCGATTCTTGCTAGGCCCACCAAGGAATTTGGGGCATTAGCTCAATTGGTAGAGCATCTGCTTTGCAAGCAGAAGGTCAGGAGTTCGATTCTCCTATGCTCCACAAACTGGATGCTGGTTTGGATTTAATCCAAGCCAGCATCTTTTTTCATTCCTAGGGGAGCGTTTTCCTTTGTGTCTATAGGCTTTCGCTGTTTGCTCGCTCTGTGAAATGGAGGAGGAGACTGGTTTCGTGCCCACTATCTCGGTTTAAAGCGGCGGCGCTTGCGATTTCTTAATACTTTGGACAGGTCAGCGTACTAGGTTAGCCTTTGCGGGAAACGGCGAATCACGCACGGCAAGTTATTCGCTTGCTTGATTCGCCGCTTTTTCCCATGCTGTCGGTGTCAGCTTCGATCTTGGCAACCAATTCTAGGTGCTTAATATCCTTTCGGTGGGCAATAATCCGCTACTTCTCCTGATTGCGACGGCCTCTATAGACAGCGGCTGCGAGGCTGCCGAGAAGCACCAAAAGTCCGAAAACATAAGACACGACAAATTCCTTCGAACCTGCTTGACTTCCGCTGCTCATCCACTCGAAGCCACCCAGATACAGTGCGAAAGGTAACGGTATAGCGAGAATGACCAAAATCGTAAAAACGAGAGCAAGCGGTTTAGGCAATACCATATTTTTCTTAGTCATCTATATTCACTAACTTTTCTTTAAATCCTATTCCTCGACCTGCCATGAAACTGGACCGCGCAATCCTTTTTAAAAGATCTCAGCAGTGATTAGCGAATGTGTTGCTGACTCCATCGTCGTCATATCATTTCCTTTCAACCGTTGTTACGGTCTTTTATTTCACCCCTAATTTCACCTAAGTTCCTCGTTCAAGAGTCGGAAGATGTGGGCAGTCAACGGTGTTAGCTTCCTTATCATCACTGGGTAAGTGAGGCACCATGACAACAAATGGTATCGGCCGAGCCGGACGCCGAGTTTAGGCTGGAGCGAAACTCGATCCGGTGATAGAACAATAGACGCAAGGATCGCCGAGATTTATCAGTCCGATACTCATTACTCCTCTCGCTCCAGGCTGAGCAACAAGGCGTGAATCCTTATGATCCGATCGCAACCCAACTCCCCATTCCCGTCATGGCTGAAGTACTGGCACTATAGGTGGGCTCCTAGTGCTCTCGGTTTGTACTCTCGGGTGCTCTCGGTTCGAGGCGCCTGAATGACAGCACAGTCGGGTTTACACACAGAGCTGGTATAGAAACCGACTCGCACCATCAACAATCTGCTTTCCAAGGAGACACCAGCACTTTTGCGTGGAAAAATATGACCGTTCATACGAAGGGATAGCAAGTTTCCCACCAGATCATGAAGAAGAAGCTAGGGACGCCACAGTTAAAATTGAGGATGTCTAGGAGTGTATTGCCCAATCCCTGGGAGGTGGAGAACCAAGCAACATGGTGTGTCAGGGGTTTACTCGATGATGCCTGAGTGATTGTGGTCGAGTACATCATTTTTAACAATGCTGGAACCGTTCTGATCACTCATCGAGGATGAGTGATTGGTTTAGTGAATGTCTGACTACAGAGACTGTTCAGGTGAGCTGGTGAAGACAGAACCTCTTTTGGGTGGCACCTTTAGAGAAGATTATTGTGCTGATGCTTAAGTGATTATTAATTCAGCCTCGTTAAGATGTGCCAGAGAGTCTGCTCGGGCTAAGCTGTGCCAGATCCATGCGTCACAACAGGCCCAATCCTTCAAGCGTGAGCTGTGCGAGCATCGCCGCGCGAATATGAAGGTTGCTTAAGACGAGGTCCGACTCGTCTTCTTTTAACGTCATAGATTTATTAGCTATCACCGCGAGGTGCTTTTCTATTGCTTTGATCGTTGTGCCAGCAAAGATCACAGAGTGAGCACTGCGAGATTCTATAGAGCAGCGCCCCACACGCTAGTTGGCAGAACCATGAGCATCTTCGTGCGTATCACTAAAATACTGGAATTTGTAGGCCGATCTATTCAAAGAAATGACACAAGATCCTATAGCTTGGTTGAATCTCGCCGACCTCGTAAGAGATCTTTCTTTCTTAACACCCAGCTTAACACTACTTAATCGGTAAAGTTGCAGGTCAGCCTAATTGACCGCACTCACATCTTCAGGCACCATGGCAGAGGTGTACTTAACAAGGAAAATAAGCCTCGTTGCTAGTTTCGTGGCAGCGATCACCCTCATAACCGGGTGCTCAGCCACGGGAGGCTTGCAAGAAAAGCAACGCCTAGACGCAGCGAACGGTCACGCTGATACCCCTCGCCTTGTGGTAGCGATGGTGACCCACGGCGCCCCCGGAGATACCTTCTGGGACCTCGTGCGCAAGGGGGCTGAAGATGCAGCTCGCAAGGGCAATATCGAGCTCCGTTATTCCAGCGATCCCCAAGCTCCAAACCAAGCCAATCTGATTCAGGCAGCCATCGATTCTGACGTCGACGGACTCGCTCTCACCATGCCCAATGCCGATGCACTTGGCCCGGTAGCAGCTCGTGCAAGCGCCGCGGGAATTCCCACAGTTGCTCTCAATGCCGGGATGAATCGCTATCAAGAATTCAATATCAGTAGCTTTTTCGGCCAAGAGGAAAAACTTGCCGGACTCAAGGCCGGTGAGCGCCTTGCTGCCACGGGTGCCGAGCATGTTCTCTGCATTATTCACGAACAAGGTAATTCCTCCCAGGAATCTCGCTGTCAGGGTGTGGCAGAAGGGTTGGGTAAGGAGGTGGACTTGCTTTACGTTAATGGCCAAGACCTCACGAATGTGCAGGCGACCTTGGGAACGAAGCTAGCTCAGGATAAGAATATCGAGTGGATTATGAGCCTGCAGGCGCCCGTGGCTCTGCGCGCCGTGGAGGCGGTGAAGGAAACCCAATCCGCGGCCAAAATCGCTACCTTCGATACCAATGCCCAGCTGATGACGGCGATCAACAATGATCAGATCGCCTTCGCAGTCGATCAACAACCCTATCTCCAGGGCTATCTCGCTATCGATTCCCTATGGCTTGCCCACCGTAACGGGTCCGTTATGGGTGGCGAGCGCCCAGTATTAACAGGGCCCAGCTTTATCACACCTGACAATATTGACCAGATCTCCGATGCCGCCTCAGGTGGCTTTAGATAATAGTGAACCTCGTGAATAAGATCCCTTTACTGTCCTCTTTAAGCCGCCGACCCGAAGTGGCAAGCCTCATTGGTGTGGCCCTGGTGGCCATCCTCTTTCTCATTCTCGCCCCACCTTTCCGTAGCTTCGATGCGCTGGCCACGGTACTCTATGCCAGTTCCACCCTGGGTATTGTGGCCCTAGCCGTCGGTTTGCTCATGATCGGGGATGAATTTGATCTCTCCTCTGGCGTTGCCGTTACCACAGCGGCCTTGGCTGCAGCGATGCTCAGTTATAATCTCAATCTCAATGTGTGGGTAGGAGCCGGCCTATCTCTAGTGATTGCGCTAGCCATCGGTGCACTCAATGGATATTTGGTGACCCGCACTGGTATCGCAAGTTTCTTGATTACTTTGGCTGCTTTTTTGATCTTGCAGGGATTGAACCTAGCGCTGACTAAACTCATCACCGGTCAGGTAGCCACTCCATCTATTGCAGATATGGAAGGTTTTCCCCTCGCCCACGCGGTATTCGCAGGCAGCATCGATCTCTTCGGGATCAGCTTTAAGGTCACTATATTCTGGTGGTTATTCTTCGTCGCTATTGCCAGCTTCGTTCTCTTTCGAACAACCTTTGGTAACTGGATTTTTGCGGTGGGCGGTAATCAGAATGCTGCGCGCGCCGTTGGAGTTCCAGTACGCCGCGTGAAAATTCTACTCTTTATGATGGTGGCCTTTGCCGCGTGGTTTGTGGGTATGCACACTCTATTTGCCTTCGATTCCATCCAAGCAGGACAAGGCATCGGCAATGAGTTTCTTTATATCATTGCAGCTGTCATTGGAGGCTGTGCGCTTACAGGCGGCCGCGGTACCGCGATCGGTACAGCTTTCGGAGCCCTGATCTTTGGCATGACTAATCAAGGCATTGTTTATGCTGGCTGGAACCCAGATTGGTTCAAATTCTTCCTCGGTGCCACCCTCCTTTTTGCAGTGATGGCCAATAGTTCTTTCGCTACCATGCAAGAAAGACGATAGGTGCGCACGTGATTGAACTGAATGCTATTTCAAAAAACTACGGCTCTTTTGCAGCCCTCGATAATATCTCTTTCACCATTAAGGAGGGTGAGGTCACCTGCGTCCTTGGGGATAATGGGGCGGGAAAATCAACCCTCATCAAGATTCTCGCGGGGATACACCAGCCAGATACCGGCACCATGGTGGTCGATGGCGTCGAGACCACCTTCACCAATCCGCGCGCTGCCTTGGATCATGGCATTGCAACGGTGTACCAAGATTTGGCGGTCGTCGGACAGATGAGTGTTTGGCGCAATTTCTTCCTTGGCCAAGAACTGAGCAATCGCTGGGGAATTCTCAAACGCGCCGAGATGGCACATATTGCACACCAACAATTAAATGAGATGGGCGTCGATTTGCCCTCTGTGGACACGCCCATTAGTTCCCTGTCTGGCGGGCAGCGCCAAGTGGTCGCCATCGCGCGCGCCATTTATTTCGGTGCTCGCGTCCTTATTCTCGACGAACCCACTGCTGCGCTGGGAGTTAAGCAATCTGGAATGGTACTGAAGTTCATTGCCGCTGCCCGCTCCCGTGGAATCGGGGTGGTCTTTGTTACCCATAATCCGCACCACGCGTATTTAGTGGGGGATCATTTCACCATTTTAAATCTGGGCCGGCAGATCTTAGATTCAGCTCGATCTGATACCAGCGTCGCGGAATTAACACGGTATATGTCAGGTGGTAGTGAACTCGAAGCACTCAGCCACGAATTAGAAGGCAGATAAAAAACTGGCCAGAGGATATTCTCTGGCCAGTTCTTATTTACTTAAAAGTTATTTCTTCTTGCCGCGCTTGCGTACCTGAGTTTCAGCGACATCGGGATCTTGAGGCATTGAGTTGAGTTGATCCTCAAGCGCCTCGAGTACGGCCTCGTCTGTTACATCGGTAGTCTTCTCAGCTTTATCCTCAACGTCTTTTTTGACGTCTTCGGCTTTATCTTGCGCTTCATCCTTAAGGTCTTCGGCATCGTCCTTGGCTTCTTCGACCTTATCTTCGGCTTCGTCTTTGAGATCTTCAGCCTTGTCCTTAGCCTCGTCAACCTTGCTCTCGGCCTCATCTTTGACGTCTTCAGCCTTATCCTTCGCTTCGTCCTTGAGGGCTTCAGCGTCGTCTTTGGCTTCCCCAGCCTCGTCCTTAGCCTCATCCTTGAGGTCCTCAGCTTTGTCCTCGGCTTCGCCCACAACGGTCTTGGCCTTATCAACTACTTCTTCGGCCTTGTCTTTGACCAAATCAGCTACCTCTTGGGCCTTCTCGCGAGCCTCATCGGCCTTGGAGCTAAGATCGGATGTGAGATCGTCGAAACGCTCAGCAGCGGTTTCCTTTGCGAGTTCAGCTTCGAATTCAACCTTCTCGCGAGCCTCAGCAACGATTTCGGAAGCTTTAGCGAATTGCTCCTTGCTCGTCTCTACGGCACCATCTGCACGGGAGGAGAGATCCCCGATAAGAGCTTTGCCCTTTTCCAAGGCTGTCTCCGCGAGGTTCTGTGCTTTGCGCGTATAAGCCTGCGTGGTGGTTTCACCCTCATAGTCATCGGTGCGAGGCGGGCGCTTAGAAGTATCTTCCTTCAGGAAGTAATAATAAGCAGCGACGAGTGCGCCAGTGATAATGGTGAACCAAGAGAAAGCGCGGAATTTCTTGCACTTCTTCTTCGGTTGTTTTTCCACACCTTTGATCTCTCCGGCCTTGGCACGTGCGTGGCGCTTGGCCTGCTCTGCACGCTTGTGGGCGGCGCGCTTGAACTCGTCGCCATCGTATTCGTCGCGCAGTTCCTCAAAACGACTGCGAGCCTTTTCGCTCAACGTGGAAAAACGCTGCTCAGCTTGGTCTTTTTTGGCTTCTACATCGTGTTTGACGTTATTGGCCACATCGACAAGATTGTCGTATGCATCCTCGGCCTTCTTTTCCGCGTAATTCGAATAAGCCTTATACGCACGTTTTAACACCGTATAGCCACCTTTCAGTGCCATGAGATTCATGTTCGCTCCTAGAGAACTGGTAGTACTATTACCTTTCAAGCCTAGCGATAAGTATCGTTTCGTGCTTAATATAGGCTGTATGAGTTTAAAGACTGCAACGGCAATTCTGCATACCAACCGTGGTGATATCGAGGTAGAACTCTTCGGTAACCACGCACCTAAGACCGTCGAGAATTTCACCACCCTCGCTAACGGTACCGCCGCCTATACCACGAATAATGCTGCTGGTACTGCTGAGGGCCCATTTTATGACGGCTCGGTATTCCACCGCGTCATCGATGGATTCATGATCCAAGGTGGTGACCCTACCGGCACCGGACGAGGTGGCCCAGGCTATACCTTTGCTGATGAATTCCACCCAGAACTCCGTTTCGATCGCCCATTCCTCTTGGCTATGGCCAATGCAGGCCCCGGCACCAATGGTTCGCAGTTCTTCATTACGGTCGCTCCGACCCCGCATTTGAATAACCACCACACCATCTTTGGTGAGGTTACCGACCCAGCTTCCCAAGAAGTGGTCAAGGCAATTGCCACCACCCCAACCGATCGTTCTGATCGCCCAACCGACGCCGTGGTTATCGAGTCTGTGGAAATCAAGGCTTAACTAAGAAGGGCTTGAATATTTCTGGCAGGGGCACTATCGCCCCTGCCTTTTTCTTATGAATATGGTGAATATAGTAAAAAATTATTACCGTCAGGCGCCCGTGAGCGCTGCTCTGGTGGCTCTGATGATTGTGTTGTGGGTTCTCACGGCCGTAGAGTCACTGTCCATTACCAATAATCTAAAATTTTCATCCCTCGCAGATCACCTCGTTTTCTACGGGCCGAAACCTAATCCTTTCAGTGGGATTACTGCCTCGCTGATGCATACCAGCATCTCGCACTTAGCCCTCAATCTGGTGCTAGTGGTTCTGATGGGCCGCGAAATTGAGCGCGCTGTGGGACCGAGGAAATACCTAGGCGTCTTTATCGCGGCGGCGTTGAGCTCCGCAGCGTGCGTGGCCCTCTTCGACCCTTACTCGGCCGTGGCGGGGGCTTCCGGTTTCGTTTATGCGCTGATGGTACTCCTCGTAGGCCTGAACGCTTCCCGACGCCTTGATTTACGTGCCCCTTTGACGTTATTACTGGTCAATTTTGGTTTCAGCTTCCTCATTCCTGGCATCAGCCTGATGGGGCATATGGGCGGGGCACTAGCCGGCGTGGCCCTTCTGCCCTTAGTGCTCAAGCCAAAGAGGACGACTGACTGGATTGTTATTGGGGCAACGGGTCTGATTGCTGGCGCGGTTATTATCTACGCCTCGGGTATCTAGAAAAAGTTGTCCACATCTTATGCACCATGTGAGTTATCCACAGAAGTTATCAACACTGTTGATAATCACATGAATGTGATTATCTGGCCCAGAAGCTAATTATTGATCGAAAATACCAGCTAGAGGATGCTGCATTCGAAACTATGTGCCTGTTTGGGAAAGTGCAGAAAGTTATCAACAGCCTGTGAATAACAACCCGGCTGTGGTTGTACACACCTTTATCCACAGCCTGTGGATAACTATGTGGGCAATCTCTGTGGAAAACCCTAGACTGGGCACTACCCACCTATGCGAAAGGATTTATTACTGTGTCTCAGAATATTTTCATCGGCCACACTCAGCATGATTCCACTGATACGTTCACTGTTATCAACCCGGCAACCGAAGAACCCATAGCCGAGGTTGCCAACGCCACCTCCAAGCACTGGATGATGGCCTTAGATAAGGCCACCGAGATAGCACACAGCTGGGGCAGCAGTGCCCCGCGGGACCGTAGTGAGATCCTGGAAAAAATTCATCAGGCAGTAAGCGATCAAGCCGAGGAGCTCGCTCAGCTCATCACAATGGAGATGGGCAAAACCCTCACAGAGGCCAAGGCTGAAATCGCCTACGGACTCGACTATTTTCGGTGGTTTCACGCGGCTGCGGAGCGCATGAGTGGCTATACCCTCCAAGCCCCGCGGGGCAACGGCGATATTCTCGTGACTAAGGAGCCTGTGGGCCCCGTGCTGGCGATCACGCCGTGGAATTTCCCCTTCGCGATGGCCGCTCGTAAGCTTGCCCCCGCACTCGCCGCAGGGTGTCCTGTGATCTTAAAACCTGCTGATCTCACACCCCTTACGATGCTCAAGCTCGCTGAGATTATCAGTCCTATCCTCCCCGATGGAGTCCTCTCCGTCATCCCGACCACCAGGGCCAAGGAACTATCCCTCGAATTGATGGCCGATCCCCGGCTGAAGAAATTGAGTTTTACCGGTTCCACCGCTGTAGGAACCCTCCTCGCGAAGCAGGCGGCACCGCAGCTCATCCGGCTCTCCCTGGAATTAGGAGGCAATGCGCCGTTTATCGTCGCAGCAGATGCAGATATGGATAAAGCTATAGATGGCGCCATTGCAGCGAAAATGCGCAATGGTGGCCAAGCGTGTATCTGTGCCAACAGGTTCTTTATCCACAGCTCACGAATCGAAGAATTTACCACCCGCCTCACCGAGCGAATGAACGCCTACCATATGGGTCCAGGGACAGATCCCCAGACCACCTTAGGGCCTATGGTGTCTGCCCCACAGCGCGATCGGATCCACGCACTCGTGCAGGACGCCTTAGAATGCGGGGCTGAGATTATTAGCGGTGGTTATATCCCCGATAGCCCGGGTTATTTCTACCCACCCACGGTTATCAGCGGGGTGGATAACGATATGAAGATTGCGCGCGAGGAAATCTTTGGACCAGTGGCCGGCATTCAATCCTTCGACACCAACGAGGAGGTCGTGGTAGCTGCCAATAACACCCATTACGGTCTAGCTGCCTATGCCTATACTGAGTCGCTAGAGGGTGCCCGATATTTTTCCACGCACCTCAACACGGGGATGGTGGGAATCAATCGCGGTGCTATTTCTGATGTAGCAGCGCCCTTTGGAGGAGTGAAACTCTCTGGCCTAGGGCGTGAAGGCGGACTCGATGGTATCGAGGAATTCCTCAACACCAAATATATTGCGCTGTAGAAACGCTGAAGAAAAAAGCTCCCCTTTGTTAACAAAGGGGAGCTTTTTCTGTTCTATCGCCAGCCCATGGTGAGCAGCAGGCCCACGATGAAGAAGCCGAAGCCGATGCCGTAATTCCACGGCCCTAATTGAACCATGAGATCAATATGGGTGCCGGCGAGATAATTAACAATCAACCATGCGAGCCCAATGAGCATGCAGCCAAACATAATGACCTTGTACCACATGGGCGTACCGGAGGAATTAATCTTCACAGGGGTGCGGTTAGCGCCCGCACCGGAGGATAGCGGAATGCTACTGTGGGAAATCTTTGCCTTAGGCATAAGTCAAACCTCTGTTCTTATCAAGTAATGGTCACTATGTTATGGGGCGATAGCGGCGATGTCGAACTCCCACAGGGCAAGCGTAATAACGGAATCCTTGCGGATCTTAGTTCCCGCAGCTTGCTGCTGGTTTGCCACGCGTCCGCCGTCGATAAGCGATGTCGTCTTGACGGGGGGAGCGATCACGAGCTGGTCATCACCACCGCGCCATCCTGCGGCCTCCAAGGCGCGTTTCGCACTAGCAACCGATCCACCAGTCACATCGGGCATGGTAAATAGTTGCCCATTGGAAATCCGAATTTCGATACGCGAATTTGAATCCACCTTGGATCCTTCACCAGCCACAAAGACCACGGTTCCATCAGGTTCCACGCCATCAACAACTTGTACTATCGGTTCAAAGCCCAAAGAGGTGAGGTTGCCTTCAGCCTGCTCCCACTTCATGCCCGTAACCACGGGGACACGTTGTTGCTCAATACCCGTAGAAATTGTGATAGTAACCTTCGACCCCTTAGAAACTCGTGATCCAGCGGAAGGTGATTGTTCAATGATCTCGCCTTCGGGCACGGTCTCGGAGGTATCTTCACGCACCACGGAATCGAGCTCTAAGCCCGCCTTTTGCAAGATCCGATTTGCCTCAGCGGTCTTCTTGTTCTTGAGATCAGGAACCTCAGTGACTTCCTTACCAGAGGAGACGATCAAGGTCACTGTCGTGCCTTTTTGAATAGCAGAACCGGCAGCGGGATTGCTACGAATGACGAGGCCCTGTTTTACCGTGGGGCTGGCTTCTTCAGAAAGGGTGACCTCAAAGCCTTGGGCGATCAAGCTTTCCATAGCTTGGTCGCTAGGGACCAGGGCATAATCTTGGAGTTCGCTTAAACTGCTGCGCCCCCCAATGGGGCTCGTAGACCCACTGAGATAGGTATAAGTAAATGTTCCAACAATTCCCAGCGAAAGGATCAGCAGCAGACCAATGAGGATTTTCCACACGAGGTTACCGCCACGTTGAGGGGGTGTAGCCGCGATGACCTCACTGGGGTGACGGTGCTTACCTACCGATGCAACTGGCTGTACCGTGGTGTGCTCAGCGGACGCTGGTTCCACATAATTACGCGCCGCCATGGTCACCGCATTGCTTTCGAGGCGCTTGAGATCAGCAGCCATTTCCGCAGCAGTTTGATACCGATCCCCAGGGTGTTTCGCCATCGCGGTGAGAACCACCGCATTCACATTCAGAGCCTCCGTGGGGGTGAGATCCGGAATGAAATCGCTAGGCGGTTGCGGTTCGTCTTGGACGTGTTGGACGGCCACCTCAAGCGCATTCTCGCCAGCAAAGGGCGGACGATCAGTGAGAATATTATAAAGAACGCAACCCAACGCATAAATATCCGCACGCCCATCAACCGCTTTACCGCGCGCCTGCTCGGGGGATAAATACTGGGCCGTACCGATCACAGCAGAGGTCTGCGTCATATCCGCGTTGACATCATCAAGCGCACGAGCGATACCGAAATCCATGATCTTCACCACGCCGGTATTCGTGATCATCACATTCGCAGGCTTGATATCTCGGTGGATAATTCCTGCGTCGTGGCTAGCTTGAAGGGCCTCACACACCGGAATCAACGTGGTGGCGGCTTCCTCTGGGCTCAGCGGACCCGTTTCTTTGATGATATCTCTGAGGTTTCGGCCGTTTACGAGCTCCATGACGATATAGGGCGTGGAAATATCATGACGCATAATCTCGCCCGTATCATAGACGGCTACGATTGCAGGGTGATTCAGGCGGCCAGCATTTTGGGCCTCCTTGCGGAAACGTTCACGGGAGTTTTCATTGCGGGCTAAATCAGCGCGCAAAATCTTAATGGCCACCTCGCGGCCCAGAAGAGTATCCATGGCCTGGTACACCTCGGACATCCCGCCGGTGCCAATCACAGGGCCCAGTTCGTAGCGATGAGCGATCATACGGGTCACTGGGCTTCTCCTTGGGTCGATTGGTCAACGGGCGGGGCGGGTATCTCCACCGTGGGGGTATCCGCAGGAATCGGCTGAGCTGGTTCAGGCAGCACCATCGTTGGTGGAGTATCTGGAATAACAGGCGCCTCGGTGATGTCCTCGCGCTCAGGTTCCACCTCGGTGGGCGGAGCCGGAGTATCAATATCCTCAGGCGCCGGAACTGTTACAACCTCCTCGGGAACGACAGTCACAATACTCGGTTGAACTGGAGGAGAGGGCTGCATCAGCTCATCGATTATCCCAGATCTATAAAGGAAGAATCCTAGTGCCACCACACCGCCGAAGACAACTACCAGTATCACACCTGTTATCCATCCACTGCGCTCAGGCGCTGGGGGAACTTCATAGGAAGTCCGAGCCATCTGGGTTGGCGGCATGATTGACGTCGATGCGGGCTGAGGCGGCGATATGATCCGAGTGGTTGGAGGCGCGCTCACAGGTGCCGGGCGCCGACCCAGCCGCGCCGCAGAAATAGCCTGTGCATATTCTCGCCCATCCCGGTAGCGATGCGAAGGCTCTTTGCGCAGCGCGGTAGCAATTACCTCGCGCGCCGGGGCGCTGATAGTGGTGGGGAGAGCAGGCGGTGCCTGATGGATATGCGCCAGCGCCACCGACACGGTGGAATCGCCCTCGAAGGGTCGACGGCCAGCCAGCATTTCATAGCCCACCACCCCGAGGGAATAAATATCGGAGGCAGTATCAACTACAAGACCTTGCGCCTGCTCGGGAGAGACGTACTGAGCGGTTCCTACCACCATGCCCGTGCGGGTTAATGGGGCGGAGGCGGCGGCCTTGGCGATACCAAAATCAGCAATCTTAACCCGCTTATTTTGGGTAATCAGCAAATTCCCAGGCTTAATATCGCGGTGCACGAGGCCCAGACCGTGGATCGTGGCAAGGCCCTGCGCTGCTTGCTCCAGAATATCGAGGGCTTCTCCCTCCTCGAGAGGGCCAGAGCGCCGCTGGAGGAGATCGCTTAAGGTTTCCCCACGCACATATTCCATAATGAGCACGCTGAGAATCTGCTGCGAGTGAGGTTCGCGTAGCTCCAGATAATCGTAGGTGCGCACCACATGATCGGAATTAATACGAGTGCTAGCCGCCGCTTCATTGCGAAAGCGGGAAAGAAATTCAGGGTTGGAGGCAAATTCGGGGCGGAGTACCTTAATGGCCACCTCGCGCTGGTGACAGAGATCGTCGGCTAAATAGACGGTGGACATTCCGCCGGTGCCGATCACCCACTGCAGCTGATAATGACCCGCGAGGAGTTCCTGGAGACGCTCCTGTTCATTCATTACTGTCCTCCCTTGGGTGCTTGAGCGATAATGGCTCGCCCAATTGGGGCGGCAACTGATCCACCTGTTGCTGCCTGGCCGAGATCGCCACCATTTTTGACAACTACGGCCACCGCAATATCTTCGCCCGGGGCAAAGGCGATATACCACGCGTGGGGGTTTGAATTTCGGGAGTCTTCGCCATGCTCCGCGGTGCCCGTTTTGGAGGCAATATTTTGACCTGCGTATCCTGCGGTGAAGCGCTCCGAGGCCTGCATCAGATTAGTCAGCGTTGTTGCCTGATCTTCTGTGATACCTGAGGAGAGAACGCGCGGGCTAGTCTTAGAAATCTCGGTAAGATCATCTGCCACTACGCGGTGGATCAGATGTGGCTCCATGCGCACGCCCTTATTGGCCACGGTCGCGGCAATAACAGCATTCTGTAGCACGGTTAATGCCACATCACGCTGCCCAATCGCAGATTGCCCCAGTGCTGGGTCATCGGGTAAATCACCGACGGTGCCGGGTACCACGGGAAGACCCAAGTCATATCTCTCGCCGATACCGAAATCTCTCGCTGCTTGGCGTAGCGCATCCGCGCCAGCCTGGATTCCCATCTCCACAAAAGCAGTATTGCAGGAGTACTGGAAAGCAGTTAGAAGATTAACCTCGGTAGCACCACCGCACAGTTGACCCCCATAATTCTCCAGTGTTGCCTCAGTGCCAGGCAGCGTTATCTGCGGTTGCCCAGTCAGTGTGGAATCGGGAGTAAAGCCCTTGTTTAAGGCAGCTAATGTGGTCACCACCTTAAAGGTTGAGCCCGGTGGCAGCGTTTCCTGTGTAGCTTTATTGAGCAAGGGATCGCCTGGGTTGGCATTGAGTTCCTGCCAGGCTAATTCGGCCTGGTTTGCATCACTAATGGCGGCTGGGTCGAAGGATGGAGTCGAGGCTAAAGCCAGTACTTCTCCTGTCGATGGTCGGATAGCTACTGCCGCTCCTTCATAGCCGCGTGAGGCGAGTTCGTTGAAGGCGGTCTCTTGGGTAGCAGGATCGAGGGTTAGTTCCACGTTTCCTACTTGTTTATCCTGGCTAATAAGGCTTTTCCACCATAGTGTGGGTGATTGAGCGGTGCCGTTGAGCACATCATTGTAGCTGGACTCAATGCCACTGGCACCGTAAATATCGGAAATATAGCCCTCTACCGCGCCAAAGGCTTGGGGGTTATGTGGATAATTGCGGTAGTAGAAGCCGTCCTCACCTTTTAGTGATTCAGCCAGAATGATGCCACCTGTGGCAATATAGCCGCGGGGCTGAGATTTCAGCTCAATCAGACCGCGTCGGTTGGCGGGGTTTTGAGCGTATTCCTCCTCTTTGAAAACATGAATATAGCTGGCGTTGACTAAGAGGATAGCCATCATGACGAGGGTGAAATAAAAAGATTTCGCAATGGTTCGATTCATGAGTGCACCCCCTGCTGGGCGGATTGGCTAGCGGAGTGGGAGATCCGCAAGATGATACCGAGCAGAATATAATTAGCCATCAAAGATGATCCGCCTTGAGACATAAAGGGTGTTGTCAGACCCGTCATAGGCATCAGTGCTGAGATTCCGGCGGTGACCACGAAGACTTGGATGGCTAGGGTGAGGGAGAGCCCGGCGGCTACCAATTTGCCGTAGGAATCCTTAGTCATCACAGCGGCGCGCATTCCGCGGGCGATCAAGATGGTAAACAAAATCAAAATGGCGGCAAGCCCATACAGCCCCAATTCCTCAGCTAGTGAAGACAAGATAAAGTCGCTCCACGCCACAGGCACTAAATACGGGTGCCCGAGGCCAAGTCCCGTCCCCGTGAGGCCGCCCGTGGACATACCGAACAGAGCCTGCGAAAGCTGGCGGCCCGTATCATAAGGATCAGCTAATGGGTCTAAGAAAATGGAGAAGCGGGTTTGGATCTTATCGGAGATTTGATAGATGGCGGTGCCACCTATGCCAACGAGAATGACTCCAATAAATAGCCATGAGACACGCCCCGTCGCCAGATACAGCATGCCCAAAACTGTGCTGAAGAGAAGCAGAGCGGGGCCGAAATCGTTTTCGCCAGCCATAATAAAGATAGCAATTGCCCACACCACAAGAATGGGTCCGAGATCGCGGAGGCGGGGGAATTCCATACCCATAAGTCGGTAGCCCGCAACATTAAAGAGGGCCCGCTTGGTCACCAGAAGTTGGGCGAAAAAGAGCAACAGAAAAATCTTGGAAAATTCTCCTGGTTGGACCGAAAAGGAGCCGATACTAATCCAGATACGGGCATCAGCGACAACCCCGGGGCGTGTGGGCCAAATGAGCGGGAGGGCCAAGAGGATTAATCCTACGAGACCTAAAATATAGGAAAAGCGTCGCAGCACGCGGTGGTCGGTGAGGAAGATGAGGACGGTGATCATAAGTCCCACTCCAACGAGCGTCCAGATCACCTGCCGCGAGGCCATTGTGGTTTCTTGTGCCACATCGATGCGATACACCATGGCAAGCCCTAAACCATTGAGGAGGGCCGCTACGGGGAGCATGATCTGGTCAGCCTGTGGGGCCAGAAAACTTAAGGCAATATGGGCGATGAGGAAAACTCCGATAAAGCCCCCGATGACCCAGGCGAGTTCGGCGTTGATATCTAACCCCAGCGCCATATTGAGGCTGAGCAAGGTTATGGCCATGATGATGGTGGCCGCTATGAGAAGGCTTAATTCCGTGGTGCGCCAGCGGGCGGTTGAAATCATGGGTTCTTCACCTCCCGGCAATTAACTCCAGGGGTTGAAAGATCTCCTGGGCGGCTTGGGGCAGCAGATGATTGCGATTGCGGTGTGGTGCGCACGGAGCTCGTAGTCGTGCGGGTTTGCGACCGTGGAGCGCTGGTCGAGGTCGGTGGCGTCGTGGTGCTGGAAGGAGTACGTGTAGCACGAGGAGTGCTGGTTGTGCGAGGGCTGGTGGTCTCCTTAACCTTTTGCCTGGTCACACACACAGGTAATGCTTCTTCAGAGAGGCGCTGCATCTGCTGGATTACTTCGTCATAACGCCCGCCAGAGAAATTACTGACGAGGGCGCGCGCCGGCTCGTTGAGATCGTTGAGGGAGAAAATAGCACAATCAGGCCGCTCGCTATTATCAACGAAAGTAAGATTCCCAGCGGCGTTAATGCACGCCGCTTGATAGGCCTTTACTCCCAAGGCGCTGAGGCCTGGGGTCTTAAGCCCCTGGGAAATAATGAATTCCTGCTGGTCATTAAGGCTAATGAAGTAGCGGTCGGCGGCGTAGCTCTGAGCTGCGAGGAAACCTCCGCCGCTCACTAAGAGGGCGAGCATAAACGCAATGACAGGGATGAAACGGCGTGAGCTCTGGGGCGCTTCTTTAGCCTGCTGCGGATGTGGAGGTATCACCTCCGGTTGCCGCGCTGTGGCTGTGGCAAGGGCTGCAGCAGCCCTGCCAGCAGCGGTATTAATCTGCGGGGGTTCCTCCTCGTTATTGAGTGCTCCCGCGGTCAAAGGTGTAGCGGGCAGTGTGGCTGGATCGATGTCATCAGCGACGATATCGGCCACCACCACGGTGACGTTATCGGGACCACCGGAGCGCAGCGCTAAATCGATGAGGCGCCGCACAGCTTCTTCTGGGGTGCCATATGCTAATTCATCGGCGATGGTATCAGTAGTTACTGGATCAGACAGCCCGTCGGAGCAGAGCATGAGCCGATCACCAATACGCGCATCGAGGTGCTCTAAGGTCGGTTCGACCGGCCTACCCGTATAGGCCTTTAAGATCATGGAGCGCTGCGGGTGAGTGGAGATATCCGCAGGGTCTAGCTGGCCTTTATCTACCAGCGATTGCACATAGGTATCGTCGACCGTAATCCGCTCGAGGGTTCCAGCGCGCATGCGAAAACCGCGAGAATCACCCACATGGCATAGTCCCAGTTCGTCCCCGTTGAACATCAGCGCTGTGAGCGTGGTCCCCATGCCCTCAATTTCTGGTTTTTCACGCACTCCGCGCGCAAGCGCCCGATTGGCGTCATCGGCCACGGAGCCGAGCAGCGCTAACATATCATTCTCACCCGGGTCGGCGTCGATCTCCGCGAGATAATTAATCATCATCTGGGAAGCCACCTCGCCGGCAGCGTGTCCGCCCATTCCATCAGCGAGGGCGAGCAGATATGGGCCCGCATAGGCGGAATCCTCATTATTGCTGCGTACTAATCCCCGGTGGGATCCGAGAGCATAATGTAATTTCATCTAGCCCACAAGCCTTAGAGTGGTCCGTCCAATTTTCAGGTCTTGCCCGGCGACAACTCGCTCAGGGGCGTCAATACGTGCACCCTGGACGAAGGTTCCATTGCGAGAATCTAGATCTTCGATAAACCACTCATTGCCGCGACTAAATAGCCGCGCGTGATGTCCTGAGGTGAAATCGTCGTCGAGATTGAGACCGCAATCGTGCGAGCGTCCGATAGAGATATCTGACAGGCCTGATAGATCGACGCGGTAGCCGGTCAACGGACCGTCGAGAATAGCTAATTGCTGCGGGCGTCCTCCTAGAGGAGCCTGAGCAACGGCGGGGCTGGTATGGGATTTCATGGTACGTCGCATTGCAATGAACGCGAAAAAAATAAAAAGCCATAAAAGGGCGAGGAGCCCAATGCGCAGCCCAAATAAAAACGCCGAATCCATGCTTCTCCTTGCCAGTTATTTAATGCGGACGACGATCTGTGAATGCCCAATTGTGATCACATCACCATCGGCGAGTAACCAATTGTCAATCGGGGTGCCATTGACCGTAGTGCCATTGGTGGACTGTAGATCCACAATATAGGCCTCGTGGCCATCCCACACGATCTCCGCATGGTGCCGGGAAACCCCAGTATCGTGCAGCCTATAGTCCACATCCGTACCGCGACCAATCATCGTCGACCCAGTCCTAAGTTGATAGCTGGGGGTGCCGTCGACAGTCAGGCTGATCATCTTCCCAGTGGGTGCGGAAGGAAGCGGAGCGGGGGGATTCATAGGAGCACTCTCTTTCTTAGGTGGGCTCACTTCCAGATCAAAATCGCTTGTGGCATGCAATTGCCCCGTGCGCAAGGATTGATCGGCGCTAATTCTGATGACGATCGGAGCAGGAGAAATCCAGGAGTTATTGCGGAAGTACCGCGATAAGCGATCGGTGAAATCATCTGCCAGAGTTGGGTGCTCAGCGGATATGAGATCAAAATCCTTTTCGCTAACAGAGACCTCATATATATTCGGAACTTCAACGGTGCCTTCATAGGTGTGCACCAAGTTATCCTCCGCCTCCTGCTTGAGAAGTTCTTCGATCTCTGCAGGTACCACGCGGCCGCCAAATATATAAGCGAAGCCGTTATCGAGCCCGCGCTGCATGGCGCTGTCGAGTTTGGCAATCTTGCCGATAATTGACACGCTGCTTCGCCTCCTAGGATGCTCTATCGATCAACGCTTTCCTAACTAGTATAAAGTCAAAGCTGCAATACTCCTAGAGTCACTCCTTGAGCAGTGCCGTAAAAACCAAATGTGTACTGCGGATTTGTTGCTCTATTGTGCGATCGTGTTAAGTTAATGGCAACGCTTTTTCTGTGTCATTGAAGTAGGAAGTGTTAGTTTGAGCCCAGGTGGCGGAATGGCAGACGCGCTGGCTTCAGGTGCCAGTGTCCGCAAGGGCGTGGGGGTTCAAGTCCCCCCCTGGGCACTATCCCATCACTCATCGTAGTGGTGGGATTTTTGCTGTTTTCTAGTCATAAGAGGTGGCAACAAGGTAATAGTCACCCGAAAAGGAAAAAATTAGTGGGACCTAAGAGGTGCAGGCTATAGCGCGATTGGTGTTATAACCGAAAAAAACTTGAACGTTGTTTAAGTGTTTGAGGTGCGCATTGATTAGACTGAGATGACATCACGCAAGCGATCTTCTCACTCGCTCTACTGCAATACGCTACTCGATCGCTCATACAACCGTAGGAGATAAGCCATGGATATCCTCGCGCTGGCACAGGACAAAGTACTTGGGCAAGGCATCGGTCTCAATAAAGACGAAGTTCTTGAGATCCTCAATCTGGAAGAAGACCGCATTCCCGAGCTTCTCGACCTCGCCCACCAAGTCCGTCTGAAATGGTGCGGCGAAGAGGTTGAAGTCGAAGGAATTATCTCGCTCAAAACAGGCGGCTGCCCCGAAGACTGCCATTTCTGCTCCCAATCGGGTCTCTTTGAATCTCCCGTACGCTCCGCCTGGCTTGATATCCCAGGCCTTGTAGAAGCGGCTAAGCAAACTCAAAAATCTGGAGCTACCGAGTTCTGCATCGTTGCAGCCGTAAAGGGGCCCGATGAGCGGCTCATATCGCAGCTCGAACAGGCTGTCGCCGCTATCAAGGCCGAAGTTGATATCGAGGTTGCCGCATCCATCGGCATTCTGACTCAAGAGCAGGTCGATCGCTTGAAGGCAGCCGGGATCCACCGCTATAACCATAACCTGGAAACCGCGCGGTCCTATTTCCCCGAAGTAGTCACTACCCATAGTTGGGAATCGCGCCGGGCCACTCTTGAAATGGTCGCGGAAGCGGGCATGGAAGTGTGCTCTGGCGGCATCTTAGGTATGGGGGAGAGCCTCGAGCAGCGCGCCGAATTCGCTACCGAATTGGCCGATCTTAACCCCACCGAAGTGCCCATGAACTTCCTCGATCCCCGCCCAGGCACCCCTTTTGCCGATCGTGAGGTTATGGAGACGGCCGACGCCTTGCGCGCCATCGGGGCCTTCCGGTTGGCGCTGCCTAAGACTATCCTGCGCTTTGCTGGCGGCCGTGAACTTACTCTCGGAGACCTTGGTACCGAGCAGGGCCTTTTAGGTGGAATTAATGCCGTAATTGTAGGAAATTACCTCACAACATTGGGCCGGCCTATGGAGGATGACGTGGATCTGCTCGGCAAATTGCGGCTGCCTATCAAGGCTTTGAATACGACGATCTAATGAGAAAACCAGCATCAACGGAGCTGCTTGAGGCCGTCTTAGCCGGGGATGAACCCCATTTTCATCCCAATACTGGCCAGGAAGTTACCCCAGATCTCACGCTTGCTCTAAGTCCCTCGGCTCGTGCCGGCCTGGAGGCGCCGCGGTTTTGTCAACTCTGCGGCCGGCGCATGGTCGTCCAGGTGCGCCCTGATGGGTGGGAAGCTATATGTTCGCGCCACGGGGCTCTCGATTCTGTTTATTTAGGCAGGCGTTAACTTCGAATCCATTTGCACTACCTACAGATACGCTTTGGAGCAGAACTGCGGGCGCTAGGTATTGTAGCTCTGGGTCTGACGAGTGGCGTGGGGTCTTTCGGCGGGTAGCACCCTAACCAGCTTTAGCCAGGCTCAGTCAGCCCTCACCAGCCCTAACTAGCCCTAGCCAGGCTCAGCTAGCCCTCATATATCCAATCTGCCAAAGCCTGGGCGATAGTTTGGACGAGATGCACCACCATACCGAGTTTGATATCCCTACCGAAAACCCCCAGAACCAGATGCCCCACTGGGGGATGTTCAATACGGGCGAGCCCTAAAAGTTCAGAGCCGGGCAGCTGAACAGCAACAACCGTATCCTGAATCTCATCTTTTAATGGGTCCATGACCTGAGCTTGAGCAGTGGACACACCCAGCATCGAGGAGTTCAGGGCTGCCATGCGCGAAGCATTATCTTCGGAATCGAATCCTATGGAACACACATGAATACCATCGCCAGTTCCAATGATCATCGCATGGACATTCGGATTCTTGCTTCTGAGGTGAGAGAGAATAGGCAAAGCTGCATGAGCGATATCATTGGTGCCAAAATCGCGATCTCTAACCTTTCGGTGCTTAGCAATTAACTCATCGCTCATAGCTGATTCCTGAGGGCCAATTCTGCAACGTTGATGACATCTTCCTTTATACGGGGGTCTGCTATAACCACAGGGATGAAGGCAGTGTCTGTGCTAGGTGTCGTCTCATTAGATAGGAGGTCTCGAAGAAGACGATTGGCGATTATCTCGGCGCGTTGGACGATCGCTTTGTCGTCTCCGTGCACGAAGTTAAGAGCTATACACAGGCGTCCCGCAATAGCCGAGTCTTTGACTACTGGGAACCATGACTGTAATTGCTCTTCAACCAAGTCCTCTTCACCATAGAGCCATAAGACAATTCCAGCCTCAGGATTTTTGAGGGCGGAACGGCTGGCTGAAAAGCGCTCCTGCCCGGGAATTCCAAAGAGACCCACTTCGCGGTTGTCCGCGCGCTTCCATATCCCATAATCAATACTGACTGTGGTCGAAGACTTGCCGGGGGCAACGAATTCTTGAGCGGCTGCTTTCGCTTCGGTGGTGATAGTGAGAATGGAGGAAAGAGTCTCTATACTGGTGGTTTTTCCGATCCCGACCGGTCCGGCAAAGACGAGCTCGAGAGTGGTTGGGGATCCGACGATTGAATCTCGGGGTGCAGTGAAGGAGGGGTCGAGATCGACGACGTCGAGTTCGTCCACTTTGCCGTGACGCCTACGCCTAAAAGACTGTGCAATCATTTTTCCGATAGTTTCAATTTAAATAGAAGGTTTGTGTAGTTACCTGTTGTAAAGGAGTAGAAAATTTTCTATTCTTATCATAGCAGATTGGATACTTTGCTATTCTTGCACGATATCACCATTGTTCATCGTTAGCAGGCAGTTAAATCAAAAAGAAAGCAGAACCAAAATATGTCCGAACAACAGAAACTCATAGACTTCGTCGAGAGTCTCAGCAATAATCTCAATGGCTTCTTAGGGGCGTCGGTGGTCGATCTTGGAACCGGGATGTCTTTGGCTTCAACCTCTAAATTGTCCACTTTCGATCTGGATGTTGCCTCCGCTTATAACAGTGAAATGGTCAAGGCCAAATTCAAGGCGATTGAGGCGCTCGGGATCGACTCGCAGCTGAAAGATATGCTTCTTACCCTCTCCGACCAGCTCCATCTGATCCGCATGCTGGACGGGAATATGTTTGTCTATGTGGCAGTGTATTCCGCACAATCTAACCTCGCTATCCTCAGGACAATCGTTGATCGTAATATCGAAGCGTTTGGGCTAGCCTGAATTCAACATTCTCACTCAGTCAAGCCGGATCAGAGCGATCGGACGCCCACAAGCGCCCCAGATATTGGCGCGGATAAGGCAGACGATCTCACAGCCACAGGACTGCCGCTGAGACACGAGCAGCCCTTAGATCAGCCGCCGGCTGGCCCATCTACGTTATCTGAAGCTGAGGATGCGGGTGTCTACGATAATCTATCCAGGCATCGTGCCCACAGTGATGTGGTTATAGGGCGGGAGATGCCTGGCATGTCCTCCCTCGGCAGGTCTCCGGCACGACCAAGGAGAATTGTCTACTGGTTGCGGAGGATCCTCCGGCGCTAGGCGAGAGCCATATATCGCCCTCATTGCATGCAAAATTGTGCGTTATAAACGAGTCAATTATCTAAGGCCATCGGGTAAGATCTTGGTGCTAAGAGACTCAAAATAGCGCTCAAATGGTCTGCGAGAGGCGTATGGTATGAATGCTGTGGAAGCTGTTGAAAAGCTTATCAATCACTATGACCGATCATGCGCTTTGGCTACACAGTGTTGTGAATCTGGGAATTTCGACAACTGGAAAGATATTACGTACCCCAAACTCATGGTGCGGGTGCTACGGTGGCATCCAATTGATCGAACCGAACCGTTCGGATACGTAGACGAGGCCGGTGTGTATTCGGCGGTAATCAGCCGCCCGCGGCTGCTGCGCTCCTATTTGATAGCCCAACTCGAGAGGCTGACGTCCAACTACCCGTGTGAACTACAGGTAGGGGACTCAGAAATCGCGATTGCCCCCGAATACCTACCGGATTTTAATGCCGAGGTTTTTCTACAAACGGAGCGCCCCGCTGGGGTGCCGCGACCATCATTAGATATGGTGGACGACGCCATTGTTGATGGTGAATGGGAGGTATTCCATCGATCCGAGAAACCGCTTTTTCACTTTAGTCCGCAGCGCTTCGATATGGCCTGCGCGCGTATTGAGCACTATACGGGCATAGGCGTACAGAGTGTTCAAAAATACTTACTCTTTACCAATTACGGCATGCATATGTCTGAATTTTTGCGCTTCGCCTTATTTGAACTTCATCGCCCTGGATCTCGATACCACGAACTGGTGACTGCTAGCGGTGCGGTCCTGCACTCAACCACCGCCGAATACCCCAGCGAAGAAATATTCGAACAGGCACTAAGATCTCTACACCAAATGCCTCGCCTAGATTTGGTGGCTGCGGACAATAGCGGGGTAACAATGGTGAATATTGGGGTTGGTCCCTCAAATGCCAAAACTATCACTGACTGCTTAGCCGTTTTAAGGCCTGAAGCCTGGATAATGATAGGGCATTGCGCCGGTCTTGATGGGCGCATGCGGATTGGCGATCTCATCTTGGGAAATGCCTACCAGCGGAGCGATAACCTGCTCAATGGGCATATTCCGCTCGATCTTCCGATCCCCGCCATCCCGGAGGTCCAACGTGCACTTGAGGCAAGTGTCAAAGAGATCTACGGCGAGGATCTTTCCCTGATGCGCACCGGTACTGTGATTTCTACTGATGATCGCAACTGGGAATGGCATACCCCGAGGGCTTTATGGGAGTGGCTACGCGGCTCCACAGCGGCTGCGTGCGATATGGAATCAGCTACCTTAGCGGCTAATGGATACCGCTACCGAGTACCCTATGGCACCTTATTGAGTGTGTCAGATCTGCCCCTGAATGCGGTGCCGAAACTACCCGCTGGTGCCCAAGCCTTTTATTCCAGCTCAAAGGAAGCGCACGTGATGTGCGCGGTGCGGGCAGTGGAGAAACTTGCGGCGCAACCGGAAAAGCTACACACCAGGAAATTACGGCGCACGGTGGCGGAACTGCCGCTGCGTTAAAAAGTGCCACGGTTATATAGTTATATTAAGGCGCGGTAGCAGAATGTCCATGGATACCTCCCAGACGCTAATCGCGCAGCACTACTAAAAACTATTAAAAAATCGCGAATATTCTTCAGATAATGCCACGTCTGCTTGCTTAAAAACAAGGAGTAGAAAGCACAGGATAGTCACGCTAGAGAAATGGATCATCACTAGGAGTATGGCCTTACCATGAGCGCCTTATCTACTCATAGGTAAATGGCCAAATTACTAGCGCTGGTCGTTCTCGCAGATATCTCTCCACTGCGTGTGGTGCGCACGAGGGTTTTCCATCAATGTCGCGCCGATCGCATAAGCCCTGCTCAAGTTACGGCCTTTTGCGTACTCCACCATAGTCTTTACCATAGTCTCTGTCGGTGAAACCCCTCACCTCTCACCGTTTAAGAAAATAGCCAGCATGGCTGTGTCGAACGTGTGGCAGAGATGGCCCGAGCGCCCAGATCCAGCACTAGGTCTTAGGCCATGCGATCGGTGACGATCTAGATTCACGAGACAATTCCGCGTTGACAGTTGTCTTACTTTCGAAATAAGGAGAGGTCATTTCCACCGCTATTAGAGGCACTCACTTAATCTAAGCACTTAGTCTAAGCAGGTCCCAGCAATTAGTACCGCGACTAACCTGCGCTCCCGCACATACAGGATTCACCAGCATCCTCCCGCTCAGAGCTACTTTCTTGATCCCCGGAGCCCCAGCAGCGTCTTCTAAGAGTCAAGAAAGTAGCACCAGCGTTAGGAGTGAGAATCAATGGCGTCCAACACCCACGTGTTATTAGCGTGACGCACGATATTCTTGGCCAGAGGAATTTGGTGCGAGGCTGATTCCAAGATGTGCATAAAATACCCTGCGGTATTGACAATGGCCACGGTATCGCCAGGTGCTACAGTAAGCTGCATCTCGCGGCGGATAATGACCTCATCCTCGATGCAATATGCGCCCACCAAATACCCCGTCATATCCCTACGGGGGCCATCACCTGTGGGAATGAGGATGGGGTCAAGCAGAATATCGTCCGCGGCGGTACGACATTGTGTGCGATTCATAGCCAAGCCCACCAGATCGAGTCCGTCGGAACGCTGCTTGGTAAATTCCACGCGGCTTAAAATCATGCCACATCCATCCAACAGGCTCCGCCCGGGTTCCAGGTGCAGCCTTAAGCCCCGCGCTCGTAGCGCCGCAGCGGCCGTGCCGAAGCCGTGGACCTCGCCGCTAAGCAGCTGGGTAAGCCACTCGCCGCGAACTGGGCGCTGCCAAAAGGGGTAAGTATTTATGAGCGGATCGCCCTTCCACGTAAAGGGTTCGCGCTTGCCAGCTCGTTGCAGAGCCAGTTGCTCGTTGAAATATTCCCATTGCTTAACATCCTTGAGATAGCTCATGGGTATACCACCGCCGATATCAATAAAAGAAACCGGGTGGTTATTTTCTTTGTAGTGATCCACAAGTATTAGCGCTTCTGCTAATGCTTGTCGACGATCGTTCTCACTGTACCCGTGGAGATGGATATGCGTTCCCACCACGTCAATGCCCGAGGGGACCTCAGTGCCACGCCAGGTTGACAGCAATTCCCCAAAACGAGTTGGTGCTAAGAGAGCAGGATCAGGGGCTAAGCGCGGAGCGATATGGGCGGTGGTCTGACGTGCTTGAGCACTGCGCGAGATCCGGGTGAGTTCGGTGACATTATCGCAAGAAATGACTACCCCAGCCTGAACTGCGTAGTCGATCAGGGCGGCATCCTTAATAGCAGCACTTAAGATCACGCGCTGCGGATTAACTCCGCGTTCTAAAACTTGCTGCAGTTCACGCAGGCTCGCGACATCCACGCCCAAACCGGCATCGCGGGCGGCGTCGACAAAAGCGAGGGCTTTATTGGCTTTGCGAGCAAAGAATATTCCTACCTCAACTCCTGCCGCCTTACCTGCGGAAATGAGCTCGTTTGCATTATCGCGCAAGGGTGCTGGATTAAGGAGATTAACTGGTGATCCGTATTCGTCAATAAGGGTGCGAACCAGCTGAGGATCATTGATAACCTGATCCATCCAGGGCAGCGTCCTGGCCTCTAAAGGTACGGTGCTCATGATATATCCTCCGAACTAATGCGTGCAGCCCACCTGGGGATCTCATCCAAGAGGGTGCGATTTAGAGAGTCATGGCCTGGGACTATGTGCTCATTCATACGGCCAATAATGGTGATTCCAGGTATATCAGCAAAAACCGACGCCTGTCCTTGGGGTGGGAGCACAGCGTCGATGAGGACATCAACGGGCTGTGAACCTACCATCCATTCCGCGACAATGTCCGGGTGTCCGAGATACTGAGTATCTACCACCTGGGAATCGATAAGGTCGAGCAATACCTGCGCCGTATACGGTGGCGGGCCGAATGCAACGCGTTCCAGAGGACGCGATAAGTCCACATAGCCGGGGATCGGACCAGCATGCTGATGCCGTTTGATAATGGCGGGGTAGAGCTCTCGCAGTGCCGCCCCCACCGCGCCGGCTGGGCTCAGGGGCAGATCGCCACGGGCTACCGCCAGCGATTGCCGCAGCTCGGCGACGGCATCACCAGTAAAATCTTCACCCTTGATCACATCCTGCACCTGGTCTAGCGTACAGTCAGCGAGTGTGACCGCCGCTTCGGCTAAAATCTCGGCCAATTCCGTGGCGTTAGCGCAGCTTAGTACGCGCTGAGAGAATTTAGGATCGAGCTCGGGCACCACAACCGTGGGATCGAGTTTGACCTCCATAAAGCGCCCGGAACGATTAACCGGATAAATTTTTGTAGCCACCTGGCCGTACAACATACAGACGTCAATAAAGGTCAACGCCGCCCCGCGCACCCCAATCGTCGCGGGGTTATCGGGGAGGTTGGCATTCCAATACAGCGGCGTAACAGGCACCGCACTGTCGCTATTCCGCAGAGCTCCCGGGTGGTCATGTTCGTGGCCAGTGACAACGAGGACCTCATCGAAAACGTCGCCTGCAATTTCGTAGCCGGAATTTTCATCAGGGATAATTTCGGTGATGGTGTGCGCCTCATAGCGGATCTGAATATGTTCTGGGGCTCTCTCCAGGGCGGCTTGCCACGAGGCTGCTAGAAACTTACCAACGAGGGCGCGCGGTGGGAAAGGATCGGGGTCATAGCCCTGGTCCACGCGCCACTGGTCGAGGGAATTGAATGCAGTTTTAACCGCGGAGGAGCGCAAATTAAGACGAAAATTTGCGGGTTGATCCTCGCGGTACACTGCTCCTGCGCCGGGTGGGAAGGGATCAAAAACCACAATATCAAGGGCTTTCCGTGAGCGCGCGATGAGCTCCTCAATGGCCCAGAGGCCGCGTGGTCCGGCGCCTACAATAGCAATTTTCATTCTTTACTCCTTAAAGTAGGTCGTTGGATCATCGAGGACGTGCTGATCGATCGTAAAATTCTCATGAACCCACGTGTCGTTATAGACAGTGTCCACGTAGGCGTGGCCTCCGTCGTGAAGCACGAGCGCAACGGTGGAGGATGGGGGTAGCTGAGGAATAAGCCGTATCAAAGCAGCAATGACAGCACCGCCAGAGGCACCGGGGAGGATACCTTCGCTTAAGGCTAATAAGCGGGCGCCCATGATGGCGTCAAGATCTTTTATATATTCGACGCGGTCGGGGTGGAAGGCGCGGGAGAGCTCGGTGACCACTCCGGCGCCGTAGCCTGGCAAGAGCCGAGTGCCACGCTGCCCACCGTAGAGGACGGAACCGAGCGCATCAACCCCAATTTTCACGGTAGGCGCCGAGATTTCGCGCAGTTTTTTCGCGCAGCCCCCGAGGGTGCCAGTGGTGCTCATGGCGACTAAGAGATGCGAAGGTGGCTGACCTAGCTGCGCAATGATCTCCGTCATTGTCCCCTCAGCATGGGCGGTAAAGGCCGCTTGGTTGGCGTACTGATTGAGATTAAAAGAATCAGGTATTTCTGCTAGAAGTTCTTCTACGCGCTGGCGCCGAGCGGTCAACCAATCTCCAGTGGCCGGATCAGGACGCTCTAACATCTCCACGTGGGCGCCGAAAGCCTTCATGGTCAATACCGTGGACTTATTCACTCGCGGATCGACCACGCAGTGGAATCGCATGCCGGCACTTCTGGCGAGGCGGGCGAGGGAGATGCCAAGATTTCCTGAAGAGGATTCGATGAGTGTCGAGCCTTCGCTGATTTTTCCGCTGGCGATGGCATCGTTGATCAGAGCGTGCGCCGTTCGATCCTTCGCGGATCCACCTAAGTTGAATTGCTCCAACTTCGCATAAACGCCGATATCACTTCGGTTGTGAATACGGTCGAGGGAAACTAAAGGGGTATGGCCCACCATCTGCGTGGCGGAGGTAGGCGAAGAATCTTGGCACATAAAACCCACGCTAGTCGGATTAGGCCTTATATGACGTGTGATCTTGCTTGTATGGTGTTGAGCTGGGAAAAGAAGGCTACCCAAAGACTTATGCGGGCTGAGAAACGAGAAAATACACAGGTCGATCTGTCCTCGGAGTTTCCGCAGTATGACCATCCTCCGTCACGGTTTTTGTAGTAGATATGAAGGTTTTTACCGCTCGCAACCCTCCGTTCGATCAAAAAGGTCCTGTGCCTTCGTTGAGATCTGTCGCACCCTGGCAAGCTTTAGATCTTAAGATTTAAGGCATCAACTGCATAGAGGTGGGCGTGTGCTTGTTATGGATTACCGCATTTGAGTGCGATATCGCTGAATATAAAACCCCATCGATGAGCAGGACTTATCAGCTACAAGCGCCCTATATGGCACAGGCGGGTTTATGGCTGGGACAGTTACCGATCTTCACCCTGATGAGCCTCTTCGCTGCTCGTGCGAATCGGGGTTGTGTGGAGGATTGTGCTGATAGTGACCTCATGGAGCTGGTGCGGTTCCAGGGATTTTACCAATAAGGCACAAAAGATTACGGCCACTGCAGCAGTGTGCACGCGTGCACACCCAGATTGCTGCGCACCTGTTGATGAAGGCCTGGGTCACTATGGTGTCAGCTAGTAATTCGGTGGCGGGATTAACTGAGACCAACCGAAACCAAGACGATGAGCCCCACGTGGCCACGCCGTTGTTGTTCTGCCATTTATGGCGTTTGGGGTGCAGCTTAGGTAGTACCTTGAGGTCGCAAAAGTGGCTGGCAACCACTGCCCTTGGGTGCAATGACCGAGACGGGGGAGGAAGGATCCACCTAGCACTGAAGAGTATTGAGGTATGAGAAAACCCCTTGGGCTTGCCAAGGGGTTAGACAAAGTGATCTCTAGGAGATCGCAACATTCTGGCGGGAGTGCGACTCGGCGCTAAGGTCCTCGTAGCTGGTGTCATCATCGAAGATATCGTCGTTCAAGATACCTTCACGTTTAGCCACCACGACGGTGGAAAGATTTTGGCCTGTTACGTTGACCGCGGTGCGGCCCATATCGATGATGGGTTCCACGGCGAGGAGAAGACCCACGCCTGCAAGAGGCAGTCCCAGGGTTGATAAGGTGAGGGTGAGCATCACGGTAGCGCCCGTGGTACCGGCTGTTGCTGCGGAGCCGATGACGGACACGAAGATGATGAGCAAGTAGTGGGTGAGACTGAGGTCAATGCCGTAGAACTGGGCAACGAAGATTGCGGCGATCGCTGGGTAGACCGCAGCGCAGCCATCCATCTTGGTGGTAGCACCGAGGGGGATCGCGAAGGAGGCATATTCTCGCGGAACACCCATGGATTTTACGGCCACCTGCTGGTTGACCGGCATGACTCCCATGGAGGAACGGGTAACAAATCCAAGGGAGGTAATAGGCCAAACTTTGCTGAAGAAGCGCAGGACGGGGATGCGGTTAGCCATCAATACCACCGGGTAGATCACAAACATCACGATGGCGAGACCAACATAAAGGGCAAGAACAAATTTTCCTAAGGAACCAATAGCATCCCAACCATAGGTGGCAACCGCATTACCGATTAGGGCGGCGGTGCCGATGGGGGCCAAGCGGATAATCCACCACAAGATCACTTGAATGATCTGGAGCAGAGATTCATTGAATTGGAGGAAGGGTTCTGCGGCCTTTCCAGCTTTGATCGCAGCGATACCGAGCGCGATCGAGATAAGGATGAGTTGGAGGGCACTAAATCCTAGTCCGATATTTTCGCCACTATTCCACGCCTGGAGGCCGAGGAAATTGGTGGGAATAACAGAGTTAATAAAGCCCAGCCACGAGCCAGTGGAATTAGGCTCAGCAGCCGCTGCAGGATCGATGCTGGAGTTCACGCCTGGCTTGAGTACCGTGGCCACGATAATGGCTGCGATCACTGAGAAGAAGGCCGTGATTGCGAACCAGATGATTGTCTGTCCGGCGAGGCGGGCAGCATTTTTCACCTGTCGTAGATTGGCAATGGAGGTAATAACGGCGGTAATGATGAGCGGTGCGATCATGACCTTGAGGAGCTTGACATAGGTCGAGCCGATCCAGCTCAGGGTGGCGCTTAACCATGAGGTTTCCTCAGCCCCAAGGGAATTGTCGAAATTTTTTGCTACTAATCCTAAAATGACGCCAATGATGAGGCCGATGGTGACCTGGGCGCCGAAGCTGCTGAGCCACGAAGGTGCCTTCGAGCGGGTGGTGGTTGTCATGGGAATCCTTGAAAATTATAAGTTTTGTACTGATCGGTCTATTTGTGAATGGGGAGAGAATCTCTCCTAAATACACTTTTTCATGGTGTCCGAACTGGTTTTATCGCTGATATTGGGTGATTGCGCACTCAGTTTAGTGGGGCACCTAGGAGAAAGCAAGACGAATCAGTTGATTTTTTTGTACCGCTCGGTCTACTCTTGGCCGCGAAGTATTCGCACGGCTTCGCTGAGGCGCTCGGTGAAGGGTGGACGATGAGGTGGGGTTTCCCGCTCCAACTCCGCAAAGGTAGGAGCATTGCGCAGGAGCGCTTCTAGAACGAGCTCACGAACATATTTATTAGTCGACATTTCTTCGTGGCGCACTATTGCCCATTTGTGACTATCCTGCACACAAATATTTTCCGCATCGGGACCTTTGAGGTAGCCCGCTTCTAAAGGCGTAACAATGGCATCTTGACGGGTCACAATGGAGGTATAGCGAATTCCGGGCAGGGTATCTCCTGCGGCATTGAGTGCTGTAATGAGGGGGGAACCGCTTAATAATTCCAACCCGGCTGGGCCAAACCAGCTTGCGATGATTTTATCTAAGCTGCGCTCCAGCGTTTCAGTGCGCGCCGCCGCGGGCAAGAAGGCGATGGGAGTGGTTCCCTGGTTTGGTACGGAAAGGCTGATGAGGTGGTGAGTTTTATGCTCGCCGCCTAAATGATGCATCCAGTATCGCGCCAAGATCCCACCCTGGGAATGTCCAATGAGAATGACCTTGGGAGCCTTCGTCACTTCCAAAACTGCCTCTATATAGGCGCCTACTTGGCTGGCGGATTCCTTTACCGGCGCGGTAGAGCGATGGCCGAAGTCGGGGGCGAAGACAGCGAAGCCTGCAGAGCGCAGATCTTGGCCTAATTCTTGCCAATTACCCTTGGTTTGCCCAGTGCCATGAACGAGGACGACTGGAAAGGGGTGCGCGGAGGTGGGGCGGGCGCGCCAATCATCTTCGAAGATATTGGCGGTGGGAATACGCGCAAGCAGGGGGGTGCGGGTTTCTGCGGGTAGCTCTGCCATATTAACTAAGCTTAGACCCCTGGGGTCAGAAAGTCCTTGACCGTGTTTTTCTGCCTATGTTATCGTTGACACTTCAACAAAATTAAGGGGACATAATGTCTTTAAAAGATATGAGTGTTCGCGAGGCCATTGAGAGTCGTCGCGCAACTCGCCACTATACCGACCAGCCCGTGACCGACGAGGTTCTCGATCATATTGTCACTCTCGCCCTCGAGGCACCAAGTGCCTTTAACGGCCAGCGCCGTGACCTCGTGGTGGTCCGCGACCAGCAGATCAAGGATGGTATTTATAAAGCCTCGCAGCAGACCCAGCTGCGCGACGCACCGGTGGTATTAGTAGCTATCGCACGAACCGGCGAACCGGACGACCTAGCAGAGATCGTTGGCGAGGAACGCGCCGAAGGCATTAAAAAGTGGCTCATGGCTGAGCCGGGTAGGCTGCGTGAAAGTGCTATCAAGGACGCGATGATCATGGGATCTTTTGCAATGATCGCCGCTCAGAGTCAAGGGCTTGTAACCTCGCCCACGACTGGCTGGGATGAGCGCGGCATCTTAGAAGCAGTGGGGCTTGGCGATTCGGCCGATCACGGCGTGGGTATTGTGCTCGCGATGGGGTATCCAGCGGAATCCCCCGAGCACCCGGGGCGCAGAGACGACCGTCGCGTCGACAATCACTACTAAAATTATTTTATTGAGCGCGCCTTTTCCCAAAGGTGCGCTCAATTTAGATTAGGGTGGGTACAAAACTAGGCTTAGAATTGGGGCCTCGATGACCACCCAAAGCGTGACCAACCAAACCGTGACTGACGCTATCATGCAGCGCCGATCGGTGCGCTCTTTTACTGATGAGCCCGTAGCCAATGAGCTTATCGATCATATTATTGCTCTCGGATTGGAAGCACCCAGTGCTTTTAATGCGCAGCGACGTGATCTGGTGGTGGTGCGAGACAGGGCTGCAAAAGAGGCGATCTTTGCAGATTCTCAACAGGAATTTTTAAGTCAAGCTCCCATCCTGGTGGTGGGGGTCGCTCGGCTCTTCGAACCGGATGACCTCAGCGATTATATCGATCAGGACTTCGCCATTCAGGCTTTAGAGTGGTATCGCGAGGAACCTGGCCGACTACGCGAAAGTGCCATCATTGATGCGACCATTGCCAGCTCATTCCTCTTGCTTGCCGCGCAGAGTCGAGGATTGGCCACCTTAGCAACAACCGGATGGCACGAAGACCGTGTTCTCGAGGCTATAGGTCTTGCGGGACGAGGGGATTATGGGGTGGCTATAGTCACGGCTATGGGGTATTCGACTGAATGCCCGCCCCACCCTGGGCGCAAAGCCAATCGGCGCATTGACGGACGTTATTTCCTGTGACTAAGTAGATACAAAGATCACTATTTAATATATACCACATAGAAGCCCTTTTTCTGGCTATTGAGCCTGCTCAGGCGCCCGTAGTGTTACGCAACGCTAGTAAGATATCTCACATAAAATTACTATGAATTCACTTTATGAAGTGATTTTAATCATGGTTTTACCGGGATTTATTGGCTGATAATTTTGTAGTTATAATGAGCGCGTTTTATGGAAATTATCGGTCCTTGAGCAGAAAGAAGCTAAGCGTGCTCGCATTCTTAGAGGAAAAGAGGAAGCCGACTCTCGACCTGCCCGTCGAAGAACGTCGGAAGATGTGGTTCAAGCCTTTTATGCAGTCCTATATGGTCGTTTTCGTGGGCTATATGGCAATGTATTTAATTCGCAAGAACTTCAACGTGGCCCAGAATGATTTGATCGAAACCTACGGATTGACCAAAACCCAGCTGGGTATGATCGGCCTGGGGTTTTCGGTGGCCTATGGCATCGGTAAAACCGTGGTGTCGTATTACGCCGACGGTAAGAATACGAAGCAATTCCTCCCGTTTATGCTTATTCTCTCCGGCCTGTGCATGTTAGGTTTCAGTGCCAGCCTGGGCGGTGGCAGTGTTAGCATCTTCTTAATGGTTGCCTTTTATGGTCTGTCTGGCTTCTTCCAGAGTGCTGGCGGTCCTGCAAGCTACTCCACGATTACCAAATGGACACCGAGGAAGCGCCGCGGCACCTACCTTGGTTTGTGGAATATATCGCATAATATCGGTGGCGCCGGTGCAGCAGCGGTGGCAGTATTCGGCGCTAATGTCTTCTTCGGCGGTCACGTCGTAGGTATGTTTGTCTTCCCCTCGGTAATCGCGCTCATCATTGGTTTCTTTGGTTTGCGATATGGTTCAGATTCTCCAGAGGCCTACGGTTTAGGCAAGGTAGAGGAACTCTTCGAGGAACCAGTCAGTGACGAGGACCTCGCAGCGGAGAGGGAGAACCTATCCAAGTGGCAGATCTTCTTGCGCTATGTATTAAAGAATAAGATCATCTGGATTTTATGCTTCGCCAATATTTTCCTGTATGTAGTTCGTATCGGTATTGATCAATGGTCGCCTGTCTATGCCTATGAGGTTCTAGGATTCTCCAAGGAAGCTGCTATCTCCGGCTTCGCCCTCTTCGAGGTGGGTGCGCTCACCGGTACTCTTCTGTGGGGCTACCTGTCCGATTTCTTCAATGGACGCCGAGCGCTGGTGGCCTGCGTCGCCTTAGCCCTTATCGTGGCCACCTTGGAGTTCTACCAGTTCGCCACCAATGAATTTATGTACCTGAGCGTACTCTTCGTGCTTGGCTTCCTTGTTTTCGGCCCGCAGCTTCTCATCGGTGTGGCAGCGGTGGGCTTTGTGCCCAAGCGCGCGATTAGTGTGGCCGACGGCATCAAAGGCACCTTCGCCTACTTAGTCGGCGATAGCTTCGCCAAGCTGGGTCTGGGCATGATCGCCGACGGGCGTCCTATCTTCGGACTCACTGGCTGGGCTGGTACCTTTGCTGCCTTAAATTTCGCCGCCATAGCCTGCATCGTGCTGCTCTCCTTCGTAGCTATTGCTGAAGAGAAGAAGATTCGTAAGGCAAAGAAGCAGCAGGCCACTGCCTAAGCCTCTGTGATCAGACGCCCACCCGAAAAAAATCAGCGGGTGGGCGTTTTTTGCACCATAATGGGCACTATGCCTCTTATTCTTCCCTGCGGCGGCAAAACCCCGCGTATCCATTCCTCTGCTTATATCGCCCCCAACGCCACCATTATCGGTGATGTGGAAATTGGGCCCGATTCCTCCATCTTCTATGGCTGCGTCCTGCGGGCAGATAGCAATTCCATTCGTATCGGAGCGCGAAGCAATATCCAAGATAACTCCGTCCTCCACGTCGATGCGGATGCTCCCGTGGTAATCGGGGATGATGTCACTGTTGGCCATATGGCTCTTGTCCACGGCTCTACCGTGGCAGACGGCGTTCTCGTGGGAATGAAATCCGCTTTGCTATCGCGCTCCACTATTGGTCGCGGTTCCCTGATCGCGGCGGGCGCAGTTGTGCTCGAAGGGATGGATATTCGGCCGCTGAGTTTAGCGGCGGGTGTACCTGCGAAAATACGCCGCACTCTCAGCGAGGAGGAGGCTCGGGGATTTATCGAGCACGCCGGGCGCTATATTATCACCGCCCATACACAGCCCCTGATCACCGAGGCTGTGGACATAGCCGATGTCCGCTATGACTAGATAGAATAATAATCGCGCCGGGTTTTAATCGCCTGCGTAAATCCCAGCGGGTCTGCGAGCAAGGGCGCGAGCGCTATTGCCCGAGCTGCAGCTCGAGCATTATCAAGGTGGGTAGGAATAACCCGAATTTCCACCTGTGCGTGCTTCGAGCCGCGAATCGACCGCGCCAGGCCATGCGCCTCCTCGCGACTTTCGAAGGCGGACCCTGCGAGCACAATGGTATGCGGATTGATCTGTTCCGTGAGCTGTAGAACAGTCTCGTGAAGTGGCAGTGCTGGGTCGACGGCGAGGCGCTGGACGGAATTAAAGGTATGCACGGCGGCGCCAATAGAATCGTCGGCATAGCAGATGAGCCCACGGTGGTCTTCGCGATGGTTGACACGACTATGAGAAATGCGTTGAGCTTGTTGCTCCGCGCCCGCGATTGCCTCGATAACATTGACGGCCCGAACCTGGGTGTCAAAGGCCTCCTCGAGGGGCGAGAGCAGATTAATATGATCCCAGCCGAGGTTGTCGGCGCTGATACGGCGGCGGGAATTGACTGCTCCCGGGGTGGAAATGCCGATATTAGCCAGCGGAATATCATAATCCGACAGCATTGTTCTCAATGTCGGGATGAGCGCTTCGATAAAGCTCTTAGGAGAATGACGGTGGTGATCGAAAGAGAGAAATTGCTCGCGAATCAGTTGCCCCCCGGAACCGAAGAGTCCTATATAGGTAGAAGAGGTGCCTATAGCGATACCTATATGCAGCCATGGGCTGGGGGCAATCTCGAGTGGGATTTTGGGTCGACCTGGACCTTGAGGCTTGATTTTATCGGGGCGTTCACGCACGAGATCGAGCTGCATCAAGGCTAAGGTGGCGCGTGTGATCGTGGGCTGCGAATGCGGCGAATGGTCGACTAAGAAGGTGCGCGTGACCGGTTGGGTGAGCCTAATCAGCTGCAGACATAGGGCCGCTGGCGTTTGGGGTCCTATAAATTCTGCGGAGGCTGGGTATGAGCTCACAAGGTGCATAGGACTATGATAAACAAAACAGACAACCTAGTCTAATTAAATAGACAGATCGTTCAGCTCGGGTGTACCCTCAACGATGCAATTAAGGCTGAGGCAAAAGGAAAGACTCAGACGTTGTTATCCCGCGTACTTTTGCAAACTATTATCAACCTAGCTCCATGATATAAACGGATTCACTAGATAAACTGCCGTAATCAACCGCAATACAGCTGGCCACAGGATAGACCTCATCGCTCACATCCCCATTTGCTTCGAAAGTATCGGGGAGTGGATTAGAATGACTAACCATGACTTTCGCTGTAGCTGCTTCGCCCCTTGATGACCTCACCGTTCGCATCATGACAAACGGTGTCGACCGAGATCGCGAAGACCGCACCACAGCGGTAATCAATAATCTCAACCGCCTCAGCCCAGGTGATAGTCGCCCGGATATATCCGACCCGACTATCACCCGCTACCTAGACTTTGATAGTCAGCGCGGCGATATCGGTGTAGTCCTCGAAACTCAAACCGGCGAACTGGCCGGCGTTATGTGGGCTTCCTTTATTAAGGCATGGGGTTTTGTTGCCGATAATGTTCCAGAAATGGTGCTCTTCGTAGACCCGAAGTGGCAAGGACATGGCATCGGCGGCTGGTTTATTGATCAAGCTATTACCCATGGCCGTACCCACGGATGGCAAGGAATAAGCGTACGCGTCAATCCACATTCGCCAGCTCGACGCCTCTACGCGCGCAAGGAGTTTATTGCCCAGGATATGCAGGGCATTATGTTGCGCACCCTTTCCCCACTCATTAAATCCGTAGCCGTCTATTGCGGCTCGGTCCCAGGTAACCGCAGTGAATATGCCGATGCGGCCCGCGATCTAGGGCGGGAACTCGCCGAGCGTGGCATCACTATGGTGTACGGGGGCGCCACAGTAGGGCTCATGGGCGAATGCGCCAATGCCTGCCTTGACGCGGGAGGTGAGGTAATCGGAGTGATCCCTAAAGGCTTGAAAGATCTCGAATTCGCCCACCCAGAATTAACGCGCTTGGAAATTACCGACGATATGGTGGACCGCAAATCGCGGATGGAGGAGTTAGCGGATGCATTCATTGCCCTCCCGGGTGGCATGGGAACCCTCGAAGAGCTCAGCGAAGTTCTCGTACGTCAACAACTAGGTCCCTATACCGGCCCTGTAGCCCTCTTTGATGTCGAAGATTACTGGCAGCCGCTTATCGACGCTCTTAGGATGATGGGCGAGGAGGGTTTTATTTGGCCCCGCTATTTAGACGCTATCGTGGTGGCAGATAATGTCAAGGAGCTTTTTGAGGGCTTCAATACCTGGGCCAATCCAGGCTTGAAGTGGCAAAGGGGTGCAGCGGGAGAGAGCGTGCAACACTAGCAGCTTTTCATTGCATGCAATAGAATTGGACATATGTCCGCCCAGGAAAAACTCCAGTCAGATATCTGCTTTCAGTTCTATACCGGCGCTCGCCTTCTCCAGCGCAGCTACCGACCCTACCTAGAAACGTGGGGAATCACCTATGTGCAGTACCTCGTCTTGCAGTGCCTGTGGGAAAAAGACGGGCAAACTATTGCCGCCATCGGTGCTCTCGTCGACCTCGACTCCGGCACCCTATCGCCGCTACTCAAACGCCTAGAAAAAGCTGGATGGGTACAGCGGGCAGTCGATGAAACCGACTACCGCCGCGTGATCTTCTCCCTCACACCGAAAGCCCAGAAGCTTGAGGGAGAGGCTGAAGATATGCGCAGCCAAGTGGAATCCATGATTGGACTTAACAACGAGGATATGGCGGCGATTCACAAGATCATGGACAAAATCCGTCCTTAACTACTCTTGGCGATACTTAGCAACACCTGGCGACTCTAGCGACACCTAGCGACCCAGTGCCCTTTTAGTCTTCGCCGTGGCATCGCTTCGTGATGGATGCTCGGGCCACGGATGCTTAGGATAGCGGCCTCGCATCTCGGAACGGATATGGACATAAGCACCAGACCAAAACCGACTGAAATCGTCGGTACGCGCCAGCACCCGCCCAGCGGGGGAGAGCAGCTCGAAAAGTACTGGCTGGCCCAGGATAGTGGGAGTGTCATCGAGACCGAAGCACTCCTGTAGTTTCACCGCGACCGTAGGGCGCTGACGATAATCCACCCTGATCAAGCGACCTGAGGGTACCTGCAGAGATTCAGGAGCGAGCTGATCCAGCTCGCCTGCTATCGGCCACGGAAGAATACGTCTTAAGGCGGGGTAGAGATCAATATCTTTTCTACCTGCTCCCTCAGCTAAAGCATCAAGCTCTGGGCCTAACCAGGTCAGGGGATCAAGGGCTGCGATATCCGGCCATGGCTCGCCTAGGCGCTCATATAGGAAGTGCAGCCGATCTAAAAGATGACGGGCCCGATCAGAGAGCTCGAAGAAATCTATCCCGTGGCTGCTAATAGCCTCCGCATAGGCCCGGCGCGCCATGAGACGATCGGGAGCAACCGGGCGTTCTGAGAGGGTAATAGCACCTAGCTTCTTTCGCTTTATAGCCCGGATCTTCCCCTCGGCACTTATACAGGTACTGCATTCTTCAGTGGGAGGGTAGATGCGTAGGGCTGCTGCGTGATCGAGCGGCGCAGCCAGGCTGATCTGGGCTCCGCGCGCCTGTAAGGTCATATCAGCAATGGCAATCCACTCAGGTTTATGATCAGCCCACAAGTTTCTAAGAGTGGCTCTGGTTCCACTGGCCAGCAGATAGACCTCACCTTCATTGTGAGCAATACTTTCTGGCATAGCCAAGGCCACGATCTCTCCCACCGAATACGAACGTGCATCATCGGGGGCATAACGCTGCAAGCGTGAGACTTCCCGCCGAAAGCGTGGGGTGGGGGACAGGTCCCTGATCACTTGGTTAAGATCCCCGCGCGCATCCTCCATCATGGCCGCGATGACCTTCGCTGCTTGCTTGCCTGCTTTTAATAGTGCGTGGGCATAACGCGGCGGCGCTGGAATTTCAGCGAGTTTGCGCCCCCAGGCGTTCAACTGCCCCTTATCGTCGAGAGCAGCAAGGGTATCCAAGGTTGCCAGGGCGCTTTCCACAGCGGCCATTGGAGGGGGGTCGAGGAGTGGGAAATCACTGAGTCGACCGCCCCATCCTAGTAACAGGAGAAGAAAGTTGCTGAGATCAGCAGCAAGAATCTCGGGCTGTATATGAGGCTGAAATTTAGCGAAATCATGCTGTCCGTAGAGCCGGATCACCTCACCTGGGCCCTCACGCCCTGCTCGACCCGCACGCTGAATCGCAGAAGACTGACTACACGAGGTGGTCACTAGCCCACTAAGCGACCGACCTGCATCACGCTTCGGAGTGCGCACCAGACCTGAATCAATGACGATTCTTACCCCAGGGACCGTGAGCGACGATTCTGCAACCGGAGTGGCCACCACGATACGCTGACCAGGGGAATACAACGCCTCATCTTGGGCTTGTCTTGATAACTGTCCATAGAGGGCAAAAACTTTAACAGAACTGAGAGCCTCGATGTCGCGGCATACAGTATTGACCTCCCGCACACCAGGCATAAATACCAAAACTGAATGCGGCGACGAGGTCGCCTTTTCCACCGCAAGGCGGGCGGCTTGATGCAGAAAATCCCGATGACAGTCCGCCCGTCCAGCCAGGGGGACATAGGAGATATCCAGTGGAAAAAGGACACTGTCGGTACGTATAACTGGCGCTGACAGAAGATCGGCACAACGGGCTGTATCCACGGTCGCTGAGAGCGCTCCTACGATAAGCTCAGGGCGCAACTGTCGTAATTCCACCAGCATGCCCATGAGAAGATCGGTATCTAATTGACGCTCGTGGACCTCGTCGATAAGAACGGCGCTCACCCCAGATAGCTCAGGATCAGCAATCAGACGCCGCACCAATACCCCGGGGGTAAGAAACTCCACGAGCGCACCTGGATGGCTCTCCCCGCGCACGGTATAGCCCACACGATCACCAAGGGAACTATGGTCGAGCTGCGCAAGCCGCCGCGCAGCCTGCCGCACCGCCACCCGGCGCGGCGCGGTGACTAAAACCTTGCCATTTAAGGCGCATGTATTAGCCACCAGCGGAGGAATAAACGTGGTCTTACCCGTGCCTGGTGGGGCCTGAACCACAACAGTGCGGTGATCATCTAACGCGGTGGTGATCTCGGAAGCGATAGCGCTCACAGATAAACCACGACCGATTGATTCCAACGCAAAAACCATTATTCAAGGATAGCCTTAAAGCAGGAAACCCTCCGATCGAAAGAGAGAACTTACGTGTGATACCTGATCTCGAAGCGCGTGGTCTTATCATGGGCGCAGACGGCCGCGCGCGACCACAATGGGCGCATGGCAGTAATCTCATGCGCGCCTACTATGACACCGAATGGGGTGCGGTCATCACAGACGAGCAATCGATCTTCGAACGCCTCGTCTTAGAAAGCTTTCAAGCTGGTTTAAGTTGGGAGATCGTGCTCAAAAAGCGCGCAGCTTTTCGACGTGCCTTTAAAGACTTCGACCCCGAAAAAGTTGCACACTTTGGTGCCAAAGATATTGAGCGGATGGCGGCAGATACGGACATTATCCGCAATACCCGAAAAATATCGGCCGCCATCACCAATGCCCGTGCCACCCTAGCGCTGCGCGCACACGATGAGGGCGACTTGGCGCACCTCGTCTGGTCCTATGCGCCACAACCACGACCGCGCCCCCAAAACGCCGCCGATATACCCACCAACAGCCCGGAATCGCGCGCTCTTAGTAGTGCATTGAAAAAACACGGCTTCGTTTTTATCGGCCCCACCACCATCTATTCCCTCATGCAAGCCATTGGGATGGTAGATGATCGCATCTCAGGCGCCGCCGATCTTATCCCCACAGAAAAATCAGACTAGGAGAATAAATTTTCATGACTTCACCAACACGTACTGCCGTTATTACCGGCGCCTCATCAGGAATCGGGGAAGCCAGCGCCAGAGCACTGGCGGCCGATGGCTGGCACGTCATTCTCATCGCACGCAGAAAAGACAGGCTCGAGAGAATTGCTCAGGACATTCGCGGGCAGGCAATCGTTGCCGATATCACCGATGATGAGGCGGTACGCCAGGCCGCTTCACTCATTCCAGCATGCGATCTCCTTGTTAATAATGCCGGAGGGGCTATCGGACTTGACCCGATAAATCACGCTAACCTCGACGAATGGCTAAGCATGTATGAACTCAACGTCCTTGGAACCGTACGGATGACTCAAGCTTTGATCGAAAAACTCACGCTATCCCACGGGCATATTATTACCATGAGTTCCACCGCAGCCCTTTACCCCTATGCCGGGGGAGCAGGATATAACGCCGCAAAATTTGCGGTAAGTGCCGTTAATAAAGTGATGCGCATTGAATATGCCACAGATGATATTCGAGTCACGGAAATCAATCCGGGGCGAGTACACACCGATTTCTCCCTCCACCGTTTCCGCGGCGATAGCGCCCAAGCCGAAGCGGTCTACGCCAACCACCTCAATCTGGAAGCAGCTGATATCGCCGAAGCGGTGCGCTGGGTGGCTTCCACCCCGAAGCACGTTAATATCGACCGCCTCGTGATCACCCCGCGCGATCAAATACTGTAGCCCTCTCATCAACCGACTAGACTCGTAGCCTATGCACCCTGAAGATATTGCGATCAAAGGCCAAGAGATCAAACTTGGCCAATTCATCAAACTCGCCAATCTGGTTGATACTGGCGGCGCCGCCAAACAAGTAATTGCCGACGGGTTGGTAACCGTTGATGGCACGGTAGATACGCGCCGGGGTAAGACCTTGCGCGGTGGCGAGATCGTATGCGTGGGTCCTAGCTGTGCCCGCGTAGTTATTGGAGGCGCAAACGACGATGACTATTTCGATGAGAAAACCGCCGATGATGATTTTGATCCCGAACAGTGGCGCTCTGTAACCTTCGACTAGTACCAGTATTACCCCTTCTAATCCGCCGAGCTTACTGAATTACCCGAGGACAACTGATTATGCCTGCTTTTCAATCCGAACCAGGAATGCCTTACTGGATCGATCTGACCACCTCCCAGATGGACGTATCCACCCAGTTTTATGAAAAAATTTTTGGCTGGGAGATTGAAAAGATCAGTTCCGATTATCGCCTTGCCCGCCTTCAAGGCCTCCCAGTGGCGGGTTTCGTTGAACGCCCTGAACAGTCCCAACAACCCGATACCTGGGTCACCTATTTCCAGGCGGGCGATATCGCCCGAAACGTGGCACACGTTGAGGAACTAAGTGGCCAAGTACTCACCAGTCCCCGCAGCGTCAAACTCGGTTCAGTAGCATTGCTAGTGGATCCAACCGGGGCACTCTTTGGGCTGGTAGAACCTGAAGGAGAGGATTCCTTTATCGCTGCCGGTGAACCAGGAACCCCCGTGTGGCACGAACTAACAGCCACCAAAGACTTCGATGCAGCCCTAGATTTTTATGCGGAGCTCTTTGGGTGGGCCCTTGCGACGAGCGAAGACCATAGCTACGCCACTGCGCTTATCGACGGTTCAGGGTTCGCTGGCATCTATAATGCCCGCGAAGAATTCCCACCCCATATTCCAAGTTTCTGGCAAACCTTCCTCGGGATCAAAGACGTAGATCTTATCCGCGAGACGGTCGTGGAATTAGGCGGTGAGATCTTGAGAGAACCCTTCGATTCTGGGTTCGGCCGCATGATGATTATTGCAGATCCGACGGGTGCGCTGGTCACCTTGTGTAATATCGACGAGCCTGTAGAAGAAGGCCGCGAATCAGATCCCCTTGAGGGTTTTGACCTGCCAGGGCTCTAAGGAAGAAGAGGGCTAGACTTATCGGACGATGAAGGTGGCACCTCAGCTACCCGAGGGTATCTTTGGTGGGATTTAGATAAGACTCAGATATCCAAGGGTGACAAGGACGCTAGTTAGCGAGATCGACCTTGGATTGGTCCCGCCTGTAACGAAGCAATCTAAAGTCGCCTTTCTTATGGGTCTGTCTTAGCACTTGCTGTGAGCTGCAAATCTGCTTGGCTAAGATCCGACTAGGTAGCGACCTTCTACGTTGGCCAGGGGAAGATTCCGTATCGTCGGTACTCTAAATTGTTACGTAGATATAGATATGCTAGCTGGTAGCGGTCAGTTTCACCGCGCTTCTCATATGAAATCTCTGACCTGAGATAATGCCTATCTATCTGAATTTTAAAAGATTCTTAGGAGGATGATTTAGCTAGTGTGAAAGAGGGGTGTAAATTGCCTGCTAGGAGCCCAAAAAATGGTCGGGGCCGCAATTCACCTATCGCTATGAAGCCAATTGAAACGCATCAAACCTTACGGTACTCGATGATAGTCAGGGCTCAAGCTCCCCCTTGATAGGAATAACCTACATTTGACAACATGAACCCAGCTGAATCATAAACTTCTTCGCATGATAGTGCTGAAAAGCCAGAGGACTATTCTGTGATCATTGTTATATTTTTCTAAGCCTTCGCTATCGATACTGGCTAACAGCTTTTGTGAAATCCGTAAGAGAAAGACGATTACACGAAACGGCTCTCCGAAAAGATAAGCTTGAATATGGGAGAACCTCCTAAAAGGAACTAAGGAAAATACTATGAAGAACATGACTAACGAGGTCAAGAGACGTATCGTTGCGGTAACGACGGCTCTAGCTGTTACCTCTGGGGTCGTAGCAGCCCCCCAGGCAATCGCAGCGCCATCCAATAACTCTGCTAATGGCCAAAACGTTTCCAAGGGGCAAGGGCCTGAGACTCAGGTTATCTCGATCATCGGGGCAATCCTGGGTGTATCGGTTCTGGCTGCCTTTCTCGCAGCCATCCTGAGCCAATCGAAGGACAACGCTGCTCTTTCATCTGAGATCATCAAGGACATCGGTGACAATATTCCTCAGGGGAATACTCCGGCACCGGCGCCGACACCGCAGCCGCGACCAAACCCACGTCCAGCACCTACCCATGACCCAGCTCCAGCGCCAACTCCGACTCCTTGGGACAAACCCAATGACCCCTATATGAAGGAGTCTGAACTTAGAGAGGAGGCGTTGCGACAGTTCGACGAATGGAATAGGTACCGTCGGATGAACGGCCTTCCTGAGGTTATTTGGGACCATAGGATGGAACAGGACTGCTATCGTTGGGCCGATAAGCTTGGACGGTTCGCTACACCTGAGGGGCCTCATGGAAACAAGCTCATCAACCAGAACGTTAAGTTTGCTCACGAAAGTCCCTATATCGAGTCAGGCCTTGATCCTGAGTATGCCGAACTCGTAATGAAGGTAAGCCCTGATCGCTACTTCGCGGAGAATACACTCGCCACATTCTATGGAGACTTCCAGAAAGCCCTAGAAAAGTTCAAGGCTTCACCAGGACACAATCGGAATCTTCTGCGGGGCAAGGGAACCGGGCAACCTCGTGGAGCCGTCTCAATCGTGAGAAGTAGCTTCGATGGCATATATGGCATGAGACAGTATGTTGTGATCTACCGAATCAAAGAATAACCTATCTGTAAAATGCAGGCTCGTTTGTATCATTAACGATTCAAGTTCCCCTTAATTGGTTGTGAATGGGCTTGTCGGAGACGGCGGTGGAAACTAAGCTCTACCTCTATCGCCGTCTTTTCTATACCTTTCTTCGAGACATCCATAAAAAGTGCAACCCTGAATTCTGACGGTGGCAAGTTTCTGATACAAGCTTTTACCTGTGAGAACGACCACAGAAGGAACCGCATGTGGCCACGATACAACTGAATTGAAATAGGGATAGCCCCGCATAAACTTCAACAGTTGCAGTCCACCTATCGCTACGAAGAAATTGAAACTACGGAACCGTTCTCGCTGAATACATGAGTGAGCATCGCAACTACAGTACGCAATGTTTTAGGAGATTATACGAGACCGAATCGTGTGTGCTCAGGCACGTATTGGAATTATTCAAAATAGAACTCCACGGTGACGTCACTACCGTTCGGGTTCAGCGTGGTACTCTGCCAGCGGTTCGCAGCTAATGGGAATTAGTTCTTGAGCCTGCTGTCAGCGAGTGAGACCAGAAGGCCATATCAGGGGCAGGTGCTATTAGCAATTGTGCTCAGCTAGAAAACCAGCTATTACCTGGCGGCTAATGACAGTAGGCTTTCCATTGGCCGTTTTATTCCCGCCTAAGCTCATTTTCGCTCATATCAAAATGGGAAACAATTTCGGCTCTAGGATTGTGTCAACTGATCACTTTCGCCATGCCATAGCTATCCCATGAAAGGTCTTTCTCGCCAGCGATTATAAGGATATTGGCTCGGGTATCCTCAGCCGCGATCGAATATACGTATCCACCTCGACGGCACAGTTATAAGAACCTCTAGGAATGGAGGGCGACTCAGTTACCGAAGGGATGAGCATACTGGTAATAAAGATAAGGAAAGAGGACTTCTGAACATTTACAAAAAAGAATCTCTTCGCCCTTCCTATCCACGATGAACCGTGGTTTTTAAAATTAAGGCCGAAGAATGTGTACGCAGATGGTGCGATCAGAACTACGTTATCTATCACGTCATATTCAGTCGCGAAATGAAAAGCGTACTCCGCGCCCATCGATGTACCTAGGACGGTGATAGGTTCATCATTGCTGGTATTTTTCGGCACATAGGCGAGTAGGTCTTCGAACTGCTCCTGTGGAAATTTAATTAATATTGCAGGTTGATTAACCAAGCCGAGCGTAGAGGCCGCGAGAGTTTCGTAGCCAAGCTGCGCCAGCCGTCGGGCTTTCCTAGGATTAGGGCTGCCTTCAGAGCTGCCGTAACAGACTATGACCTCTTTGTGGGTTTTATGTCAGGGGTCAGGTGGACGTCTTGGAAGGCCCTGTCGCGAACCTCTTTGATATCCATACCGTTTACGCTCGTAGAATACGATCGCATATCTGTTGCATGAGCGAAAGAATTACTGGGAATATCGCTGTTTTTGTTATAAAACCGCATCGATACAACAAGGACGCAGAGTGCTACGGCGACAACGATAGCGGATACGGCCATCCATAACGGAATCTTCTGTGGCCTAGACACCGATGTTTCTCCTCACCGCTGATCGGTAATAAATATAGATTCTCTAAACACGAAGAGATGGTGCTTGACCCGACCGTACGCTGCTTGCGCTCTTCCTGATTCCCTTAATCGGCCACACGAGGTGGTCAAAAATTTCCGGTCTGATAGTCCTTATCGAGGATATGGGCCCAGCAACCGGGGTGGGCAGAAGCCCGCCCCATGTGCTGTATAAGTACGCTGATCCGATCGTTGGGTATTGAAATATTGTTTGTAGGTAATCAGATGGTGGAAGTGATCCCTAGTTTCAAGAATGGTTGTGTGCGGCATATACGCTACTATTCTCTTGCAGAGTACAAGGACTATCTTCTGCACTACTGCACACCTTAATAGACTTGCTAAGAGTTGCTGATTTTGATCTAGGATTAACCTTTTGCATTGTGATTCTATGTCTCGAATTGACTCCATAAATTAGACCTAAAGTGGAAGAAATACCACTGGGCTGGCTGTCGAGAAGTGAGACAAATGCAGAAACAGAAAGCAGAATCACCTTGCGCGGAGGGAAACCAGTACTAAGTACCTATGACGTAAAAGGAACCCGTTGAAGTGTGCATATTGATGAATGACCTAATATGATCACGGAGTGATGCGGCGTCTAGGAGATGTGAAGATCTTCTACAGTACTCCCTGGAGCGCTCGATGATCCAAATTTACTCACTAAGCTCGGCGATCAAATGCAAATGGTAGAGCGATATCATTGATGCAAGCGTGCGGTTTTAAGGTACCGAAATTTTCAATTAGTGTTGCCGCACTTAGCAAAACAGAAACCGCTATGACCAGTCTCGGGGTGATGGGGATGTTTTGGTTACAGTTTGCGGTTATGAGGAGTTAGTAGATCCTAGTTCGGCTTGCTCTAGTGCACGCAAAGTTACGCCATCGCTGTTCTTCCAGGAAGTTTTTCCGGAAGTCGATGCCCCAATGAGAAAACTAGAGGCCGTTGAGGGTGAGGTGAATAGCGTATCTCGCAGCAGCTTGTGATCGGCGCTTACTCGATCTGCGAAGCGCTGTCTGTTTTTCTTAACAGATTCTGGTGCCGACTCTGTAAGTCCCTCTCGCAGTGTGGCCCCCGCGAGAATAACAAAGCCATCGTTAGTTTGGCGGCCAGTACCACATGCTCCAGCGGCCTTTAGATAGAGTAGAGGCTCTACTTTGGGAGACAACGCTGGTGATTCTGGCGCAATGACCTTTGCATCATCGACTGCATCGAATACTCGGTAGCCAAGCGAGCCGATAGGGATTTTGGCGTTGGCAATGAACTCATCGAGGGCGGCTTTCTTTTCTTCGGTGACATTACCGGGGGAGGGATCATTGCTATTGACCGCACGAACTCGATCGGCGACTAAGGCATGCTGGTAAAAAGCATTTTCCAGATAAGAAATCTCGGTTGGACCAAACGAGTTGTCCGAGTCGATGATCAAGATGGAATGAGTGAAATAGTCTAGTTTCTCCTCGCCAAGGTGCTCTGCCACGCGAGCGAGCACCCCGTTTCCGTTCTTGCGTTCACGGGCTTGTCCGACATAGAGAAGTTCTTCTCCGGATTCGGTGTCATTACCGAACAGCAGGTAGACGCCCGTCTGGTTGAGCTCGGAGCGGTTTTTAGAACGATGGATTTCTGTACGGGGGATGAGATAAACCTTGCCCACCCAGTTATCTAAAGAGCATTTGATCCGACCGTTGGGTGAGCCATCCATCAAGAACAATTGTACGGTCCTAGGAAATACCATGGTTCACCTTATATCTTTTCTGTCTCCCGACTATGATCATTGCTCCAGCCCACTTGCCGCAATGCTACACCTGCAATTGGTACGTATCAGTGCGCAGCGTCGCACTATCCTCGCTTCGGCTTTACTGTTTGGTAGCGATTGGCTATCTACGAATTAATTTTGGTAGAAAGCATCGTCCGAACCTATTTTAGCACCCTCATTTGGGTCTTATTCCCCATTCTCTAAGGGACGTATGACGTCTCGATAATCATACGGCTGAATGATCCGACTGATTCCTTTGTGATTGTCTCGATAGAGACTGCCACGAAGCGAAAATTTATCCTTAACAGTTCGATTTGACGGTACCGTTAAGGACGTTTTGGTAAATGCCCATACAGCCTTGGCTGTTTGGGGCTCATTCGAGGTGGAGAACCACTGGCTATCGCTGCCGCTGCGGCCCGCGATCAGTGGTTAGCCCTAATAGCAAAGTAGTTATGTTCTGGACCCGAATTCAGGACTTGCGTCTCGCCGCACCTTAAAGAGGACCACAGATAATAATTAGCTCTCGTGGGCATAGTTGCTGCGGAAAAACTCAGCGATATCGCGAACCCGCTGCCTAGCCACCGTAGGCGTGGACACTCGATGCTCAGAGGTATAAACCTGAGTGCGCACCGCAGAAGCCTCTTCGAACCACGGATAATGGCCAGCAATAGAATCGTGGCTGGCAATCTGCATGAAAGTGGTGGGAAGTGTGTCAAGGGCCGGGAAATCAGTGCCACCGCGTATATCTTCGGGTAGTCCATCAAGCTCAAGATGGGGGAAGGTGAGTGCGAGGGCGTCAAAAAGCTCAGCGCAAAGAACGGCAAGCGCACCGCCAGAGGAATAACCCCAAGCGCCCACCCATGGAGCACCTTGACTACGAATCCACTCGGCGGCCTGGGTGACGGCAGCGATCACGGCTGGGAGATCGGACTCAGGTAGGAGGGGATAGTCGAGATCAACAATGGTAACCCCAGAAAGCTCCGCGAGACCCGCGACCTCAGGGCGCCAGGCATTCTCGAGCGCAACCCCAGAGCCTTTCCACCAACCACCAGGGTGGAGGGAGATGGCCCAAGCACCGCTGGGTTGAGAAGGCCTAAAGATTTTTGCATTCAGCTCAGGTAGATCCTCAACCGTGATGCCGTCGATAAAGGCCACCCCTGGCATAGCGTGATTTACGGCCGCACCCAACATTAACATGGAGGAGTGGGTGAGACGGTCCGGGAGCATGGCGTCGAAAGTATCGGCTGGGAGTGGATCGGAGGGGTTATCGGACCACGGCGGGTTCTTCTCTGGGGCCTCATAATGAGCATGAATATAGGAGGCGAGCTGCTCGAGCTGTTCTTCTTCGCTCATATCGCGGTCGATACCGCCAACTTGGAAGGCTTCACGTTCGGGGTCGGAATATGGATTAGTCATGGCATCATGGTAACCACACTCGTGTCTAAACTGCTAGGGCGTAGCCGCAAGATTGGAGAAGCAGAATCACCATGCATCGTCTATGCCACTCTGATTGGCGCTATCCTGGTGCTCATGCGGTGCATCTTCACTGCAACGTACTATCGTGTCTTTTCGACATCCACCGACCGCACAGAAAAGGCACTCTGTTAAACGGAGTAGTGCAGATGAGAGCCCTTGAAAATTAAAAGGATAGAGAGTAATTCCGGCTCAGATCCTCATGGGGACCTTGAAAAACCGCTGCCCATATAACCCTAAGTTGTAGGCCCACCAGCTTTAGCGGACCTTGGGAATAAGCAAAAACCCTCGCCGTCAACATTTTTCGGCGAGGGTTGGTTTGTCTCTGCTACCAGATAGTGACGCGATCTTCTGGGGCGATATAGACCGGCGCATCGGTGGGAATATCGAAGGCCTCATAGAATTCAGCTATATTGCCCGCAATGATATTGCAGCGGAATTCCGCTGGTGAGTGCGGATCCACAGCGAGAAGTTGTGCCTGATACTCAGGGCGTTGCTTGGTGCGCCACACATGCGCCCAGGAGAGGAAAAGGCGCTGCAGACCGTTATAGCTGTGCTCGTATAGCTCCGGCGATCCTCCCTCTACTGCAAAAGGCTTGCTAGGGGTATCGTCGATGCTCATACCGTGATCGTCCAAGTAGAGGCGGTAGGCGACCACCGCGATCCCTAATCCACCTAAGTCGCCGATATTTTCTCCGAGGGTGAATTCGCCATTGACACCAGCGGTATCAATTCCGGCGTCGATAAGCGTGTGGGGAACCTTACCGTTAAATTGCTCCACCAAATTGCCGGTGAGCTGAGCAAAGGCGGCCCGATCCTCGGCAGACCACCACGAGTTGAGGTTGCCGTTCCCATCGTACTGGGACCCTTGATCGTCGAAACCGTGGCCGATTTCGTGGCCGATTACTGCTCCAATGGCCCCGAATTTCTCCGCCGCGTCGGCGTCTTTATCAAAGAATGGAGGACGCAAGATAGCCGCGGGGAAGGTGATATCGTTAACCACCGGATTATAGAAGGCGTTGACGACTTGTGGATTAGCAAACCATTCCTCGCGGTTAGCGGGCTTGCCAATCTTATTTATTTCATAATCATGGGCAAAAGCGCTTCCCAGGCGGTAGTTAGCAACCAGATCTGCCCCCGCGGAGGAGAATTCGAGGCCCGAATAATCTCGCCAAGTATCGGGGTAGCCAATCTTAGCTTGGAATTTACCGAGCTTTTCGAGGGCCTTCTCACGAGTTTCCGGGGTCATCCATGGCAGTGAGGAAATACGTTGACGGTAGGCGCGAATAAGATAGTCAACCAGTTCCAGCATCTCCTCTTTATAGGAGGCGGGGAAATGCTTGGCTACAAAGAGTTTTCCAATGTCTTGGCCCACAAAGCTTTCGGCTACCCCAAGGGCGCGCTTCCACCGATCGCGTTGCTCAAGGGAGCCCGATAGGGTGGTGCCGTAGAAATCGAAGTTGGCCTTCGAGATCTCAGCGGTGAGCAGGCCAGCGCGATCTTTGATGATATGCCAAGTAGCCCACAACTTCCACGCCTCAAGATGAGATTCATCTAGGAGAGTGCCCAGATGGTCGAAGTAGTCAGGCATCATCACAATATAGCGACCCTCAGGGAATCCAGCCGCAGTTAGGATTGTGCGCAGATAGGCGGGGAGATCCTCGCTGTTAACAGGATTGAAGGTTTTTACTGCATCGCGGGTGCTCACCACATCCCAGTGCCCTTGAGCCAGCGTAGTTTCCAGCTCCAGAATGGTGCGTGCAGCTTCCTCCGGATCTGAGATCTGCGGGATAAAGCCCAGCATTCTGACAATATGCGCCTGATAGAGAGATCTAATTTCAGCGTGTTCGCTCTTGTGATAGTAGGCCTCATCGGGTAGCCCCAAACCTGCTTGGTACAAGTAGGCGCTAGCATTTTCGAGGGCAGAATCTTTTTCAATATAGGCACCGAAGGGAAGGGAGATACCCACCCGGCTCAACGCGCCCAAAGCGTGGAGGAACTCATCGATAGTGGAGATATCCACGAGTGCAAGGTCAGCGTCAATAGCGCTTATCCCTGCGCGTTCAACGCCATCAGTATCCATATACGAGGCATAGAGCGCGCCAGCTCGCGTATCAGGATTCTCCAGTAAAAGCGCGTGCGTATCAGCTTCTGCTTGGTCGCGTAAAGCATAGAAGGTCCCGTCAGAGGGACGATCATTGGGGATCTCGTGGGTATCGAGCCACGAGCCGTTGACGAACCGGTAAAGATCAGTGATATTTAAAGCCATTACTCCAGTGTAATGCTGAGTCTGGAATCGTGCGTCGGCAGTGTTCTCTGGTCCTGCACAAGGGCAGTGAATGCCCTAGAATTACCACTCATGAGTCGTTTTCAGTACAACCCCCCGACGAATGCGAAACAGTGGTGGGCCATTGTTGGCATCTTCGCCCTGCTGTTGCTCCTTCCTATAGGGCTCGCAGCCGTGGTACCCGAAAAAATCCGCGAATCCGAAGTTATTTTAGGCGACGAGGCCTATAACTGGACTGTTCCGGTGCGCAATGCCGAAGGCGAACCGCTCGTGTGTCGCATCGTCAGCGATACCCTTTATACCGGATCGTGGGATTGCGATGGCATCACTATTGATAGCTCGGTCGTCGAGGCGGGTAGCAACCAGCGCCGAACCGTTACCCGAGCTATGCGGGGGTATATACAGCCTCTGGGTCCTAGTAGCGAGGTGGAGTTTAGCGGTAATATCGCGCGCATGCGAACACTGGGCGACAATCCATATTTCGAGCTCGGATTCAACTTTGGCACCGGCGATAATTCCAATAATGCCCTCATGGTTGTGGTGGGTGGAAACGAATACGATCCGCGCATCGCGGAGGTTTTCACCGCACTAGATAATGCCCCGAAGAATCCCCAGGAGAGTGCAGCATGAGATATACCAAACCCCTCCGCATTACCTTATTAATTGTCACAATCCTCGCGGCCCTCGGGGTAGCAGGCGTGGTGGGACTATCTGCGGTGCTCTCACCGGCATCTATTGGCCTCGGCTTGGTGCTGGTATCGATCTACCTCATCGCTTTTTATTTTCTTATCAGTCGCTCCGGGTTCGCGCCGAACGCCGGTTTTGCGTGGGTATTTAGCTCATTCGCGTGGGGTTCGGCCGTGTGTTTTGGGCTAGCCACATTCGTTGGTACCGCGGTCTCTGAGGTCACCGGTAAATTAGGGTGGGATATTGTCGCCGCCTCCTTTGGAGGCGCTTACCCAGAAGAAATAGCTAAGACTTTGGGCGTTATTTTAGTAATGGCTGCTTTTACTCAGCTCAATCGCCCCTGGCACGGTTTCGCTACCGGAATTATTGTTGGCTTAGGTTTCGATACTATTGAGAATCTGCTGTATGGGCAGATGGGGGGACTGATCCACCCAGATAGTGATATTGAGGGCACGTTGATGATGTGGGGCCTGCGCTCGATTGCAGGTCCAGGCCTCCATATCCTTTTCACCGGAATCGCTGGCTACGGTATTGGCCTGGCCATGACGAGTATTGGCATTAGCTTCGCGCAGCGCCTGAAATATGGGGCAACCTGGTTTGCTATTGCCTTCGTACTGCACTTTGCGTGGAATCTCCAGATTCCCACTGAAGTGATCCTCATCGGTATTTATATCATTGTGGGCCTGATTGGTTATCCGCTCTTTATCTATCTGTGGCTACAGTGCCGCAAAGCCGCTCGGGCAGATCGTGATCAGCCTCAAACTCCCATCAGTTCGCTTAGTGAACTCAATGAATTAGTTCCCCTCGATCACAGTCGCGAGCAACCGCGATTATTTGGAGAAAAGCCTTTTGTTACTCCCATCGCTTATGTGGGACTGACCGCCGAAGAACCTCGCGATTAAGCCTCTATAAGAGTCAAGCCCGCACCGTGGATAGGGTGCGGGCTTATTATTTTTCTAAGTCTCTTTAGCTATCTCCTCGGCTACCATTTTCGATAGCTTGGTGCCCTGGATTCCACAACCCGGAGCGGGTAATAATTTCTTGATCGATGATAGCCGGGGTGGGTATTTCACCTACGGAATTTGCCCGCGGCTGATAGATCTCAACACTGCCCCAGTCGCGCTTCCAGTCATCCTTGGCGTAGCTGGGCAGCTCATAGGATTCATTGACCGCCTCCGCAGGTCCGAGTGCACCGCCGCCATAGTAGTCCATGAAATTCGAGCCCTGCATCTTGCCATCGGCATCTGCACTAATGCGATAGCCTGGAATTTCTGCCACACCCGCATAGTGGTTAAAGGGGCGCTGGCAAGGGAACTGGAAGCCAACGGCCCAATCGATCATGCCTGGTTGATCGTGGCCAATCACCTGATCGAGAGGAGCCAGGGTGGGAATACGCGGTGGGGTGAAAGCTATCCATTGCCGGTAATCGGGGGAATCATCGATAGCATGCAGGCGCACGACGGTCGCTTCAGTTGGGAGCGCATCGAGAGGTAAGCGCAGATTCCGCCACCGGTTCGTGGGCACCATAATTGCGTCATTGAGGTAGAGTTCACCGAGCTTTTCCAGTTCTCCCTGTTCATTCTCGGCGCCATATTCTACAAGCAGGCGGCGACCGTCTTTGCGCACCCCATCCTGATCAAAATAGGCGATCTTACCTGCAGCACTGACCACTAATAGTGGGGCATCCTCACGTTGGGGAGGCAATTGGTACCAGCTGGTAATAGCTTCGGCATAGGGTTGCTCAAAATTGGAATACGATCCCAACACGGGAACTGTGCGGTAGTCGAGGTTGAAGGGGAGACGAATGATTGAATCGTTGACGCCCTCTTCATTTTCTGGGCGTAACCCTTGGTTGGTATTGAGGGTCTCCGCATCTGAGACGAACCCCGTGGAGCGGCTACCTAGATAGGGTATGCGGTTGGGTTCGAATCCTTGGAATTTTGGCCCGGATTCTAGTGATTGCCCTAAGGTCGTCCCGATGGGCTTGAGGAAGGACTCGTTCGTGTCTGTCTCAACCAAGGTATCGCTTGCCAGAGCACAGCGATCGCCGGCGAGGGTACGAAGATTGCCTAAGCCAATTGAGTAGGCAGGGTATTGCGAGACGAAGCCTTTAGCCAGCGAGGCCATGCTAAAGAGCACCGTGAGTGCGCACAAAGCAGCGATCGGTGCGGTGAAGATATGGGTGAATAGGCGCTTTTTCTGTGGTGCGACGTCATCGCCGTGTTCCCCATCGAGACCTGCCTGATGGCGTACTGCCTGGATGGCTCCAATCAGCAAAATAACCAGGGCGATAGCCAGCATCACCGAAGAGGCTTCAATAGCCTTGATCTGGATTGATTTATCCCACCATGGCACTCCATAGGAGGCCACATACCAGTAACCGTTTGTGGTCGAGAGCGAGAATGCATAGACGAAGAGGAGACCACCAACAAAGAGGGTGCGCGCAGATTTCGACCGGGTGGAGAAATCACTAAGAGCCACGGCAGCAAGCGCGCTAAGAGCCGGGGCGATGCCGGCCCATACACCGAAGTGGTGTGACCACTTGGTGGGGGTGAAGCTCATGAAGAAAAGAGTGCCAATAAAAACCAGTACGAGCCGTAGCGAAGGCCCTTGAGCGGAGCCGGGTACCTTGCCGTGGCGTAAAATAGAGGCAAAAACGAGGCCTACCGCAATAAATGCGAACAGTACCGCAAATCGACGAGCGAAAGAGCCATCGACAGTCTGCTGGAAGAGCACCTCATAGCGTTGCCATTCCTGGAACCACTTCAAAGAGGGGCCGATCTCGCCACGCACATGGATGGATTCCAGCACTGTCGCGAGAGTTTGATCGCCGAAAACCGCCACGAGAACGGCCGTGCCAGCGGCAAAGAAGGGACCGAGGAAAACGATCCAGCTCAAGCCATGACGACGCTGTGTCCCTAAGGAGCTCAGTCGTATGCTCATGGTGCGTAATAATTGCGGAAGGCTGACTAGCAGCACCGATACCGCCATCAACCCCGTGGGGCCGCAGGCAAGCGTGAAGGCAGCAACTATGGTACCTACGGCAGCGGGGAAGAGACGCTGATGGGCAATTGAACGCTCGAAGAGTACCCACGTGACTAAGGTACCCAGGGCAATAATGGGCTCCGGGCGTAGACCGTTATTATAGGGAAGCCAGAAGCTTAGGAACATCAACGCGGCAGTCCACTGTGCGGCCCGGCGAGTTTTGAGAGCTGGCCCTAAGCGCGGCAAAATTTCGCGCGAGAGAATCAGCCAGATACTTATTCCCGCTATCAGAGAAGGCAGCCGCATCCACATCGAGGCCGTCGATACCTGCGAGAGCAGGGTGAGGAAATCATAGTAAGGGGCACCGAAAGGAGATTCTGGAACCCCGAACCACCGGTAATAGTTGGCCATATACCCGGCCCCGTCCTTAGCCCGGGCCATGGTGAGAATAAAGCCATCATCGGATGTATTGGCACCAAAAACATACCAGTAACCTAAGACCGCTCCTACCAGTCCATCGAGGATGCGTGGCTTGAGAAAATTCTTAGGCCAGTAGCGATGGCGACCTAAACGATCCAGGCGATCGAGACGATACAGACTAAAGAGAGCTATACCGAGGAAGATAGCGCCCAGGATCATCGTGGAGTACTTCAGCACAGTCGGTGAAGAGGTATAGCGGGAATTAATCTCAACTCGAGCCATAAGACCGGCATCAATGAGTGCGTCAGCATCACCGGTGAGCTCGGTATAGATACCAGAAACTTGCGGGCGCAGATCCTTCTCGTCCTCGCTCTGCCCAGATAAATCTGTGCCGGGAATCTCGGCTGTGCTCAGTTCCTCGGTGGTGGAAATCTGCAGAGTCGCATCCTTAGGCAGCTCGGCCACCTCCGCGGCAGGAACCTGTAGGAGGATGGTACCTAAGGAGGACACCTCAATATTGCCTTCTATGCTCCGAACAAAAAGTCCGCGAGTGGCGGATTGCTCACTCGAGGGTGGGAGCGTGGAGAAGACGAGGGTTTCATCGTCACGCAATTGCTCTAATGCTTGCAGCGGGATGGTGGCATCTAGCCGCTGCGGGGCATAGGAAACCAGCGGGGCGCTGATCTGGTTGAGGGAGCGATTCTGGGGCCACTCGAAGGAGGACTGCACCTGATTCACCGGCATGAACGGGGTCAGAATGAAGAAGAAAAAACCCAAGACTCCAGAAAGGGCAGCGAGTTTCTTCAGCCATCCAGGAGCCTGACCCAAGGTCAGGGATCCAGGTGCCATATCTTCGTGGATCGGGGGTCGAGTATCCGTAGCAAGAGAAGAGGAATTCATAAGACCGTTGGATGTGATGCTTTCAGAATGATCGGGGGATAAGGGGCGGGGGTGCGGATGAGTCACTGCCTAGTCACCACCACAAATGATCCTACTGGGGTGATCTCCCAAGGAGAATTATCGCCGAGAAAAACGGCAGGGTTAAAGCTACTGCCCTTAAAACGCACATTGGGATTGTTGGGGTAGATATCCTCGGCTATATCGAAGATCCACCCGTCGGGTTTGTCTCCTGTGGCCAGTTGCTTCTGTAGAGCTTTGAGATCCCCGCGCAACACAATGGCATCAGGGATGCGCCACGGACTGTGTTCCATGAGAGTGATCAGGTCTTGGCCCGTCATCTGCTCTTTCCAGGAGGCTTCGGCCCAGGATTCGATGGCCGCATTGCGAGCCTCAAATTCACCTAGGGGATTGGCATAATGGCTGGTGAAGGCTTGGTAGCCGCGGAAGGGGTGGAAGGCTAAAAGATTGCGCTGATCAGTAAGGACGATGATCTCACGGGCGGGTTTTGCTATCTTCGCCATAATCGTGTCAGCGATCTCAGGGTAGTATTTCTCGGCATTGGGGGGATAAAGATCTGCCCGGTGGCCGCGGCCATCGGTATCGGTATAGGCCAAATCTATGGAGTGGGCTAAACGATTCGGAATATTTTGTACATAGGACACACCACCGATCGATAAGATAACCACCATAAAAGTGGTGAGTGCTTGGGAAAAGCCGGGGCTGAGGCCTCCAGGTTGGGCGGTGGTTACGAGCCGGTGGACGCCCAATAGACGCAACTCAGCCAAACCTAGTACCCCGGCGGTAGCCATGATGAGTGCCACCACGGCATCCAGGCGGAAACCTAAAAGCGTGGTACCGGTGAGGGTTACAGCCATCGATAGCGTAATCCACCCGTAGAAAACCATGAGCGAGATCCCCATGGTGGCAATATCTGGGTGGGACCACCGTATTAGCAGATAAATTAGGCCGATCAGGCAGATGACTCCCAAAGCATCAGGGATCAGCATAGGAAGTGGGAACTGCGAACCAGCGAGCGGCAGATATTTTTGGGCGGCGGAACCGCTGGTGGGAGCTCCGGAGAAAACTTGATACAGATAGGGTGCCCACCAGATAGCGGCTAAGAGCATGGAACCAATACCCATGATGCCCAGCCGTAGTACAGGTGCGAAGGATTTAAGGACCAGGGCCGCAAAGCAAGCTGCCACAACTATGCAGCTCAAGGCCACCACCGCGGTATAGAGCGTATAAGAGGAGGCTGAGATCCCAAGGTACAAGGTCATGCCCACAAGCGCTAGATTTCCGCCAACTAAGGCGCGGTGCACCATGATGGTTGCCGCCGGAACCCCGAGGGCAATGATAGCCGCATAGGGCTCTTCCGCACTCGTTACAATCGCAATACATACGCTTACCAACGCGATGGCGGTAGCTACGGGGAGGCTTCCAGTTAGACGTTGCCACACCGGGACGAGCACGCTTCCAGCCAGGGCAATCGATACCATTGCCCACGGTTGGAAGACTTCCCATCCAGGGAGATTAAGTAGATCGCCCAATCGGCCGCCAAACCAGAACCACATGCCGGGATAGTAAGAGGGCATATCGATATAGTTCATATCTGAGAGTTGCCATGAGTCCGTGAGCCTCGTCAGAAACTGGGTGCGGAAACCCTGATCAACTGTCACTCCTGATAGATATAGCGAGGTGGCAGAGAGGGGGATAGCTAGGGTGGTTACTACTAGTGCAGCTGGGGATAAATAGCAGATAAAGTAGCTGAAAATCTGTCGCCACCGAGGGGTGCGACGTGCGTGTGCTGCATCGCTCATAAGGAAGTAGACCACTAGTCCAGTTACCAACACAACCAGCATGGACCCGAGGGAGGAGAGAGCTCGGGTCACATTGGAGGGGCCAAACGCGGGCAGATTTGTGGTGTGAATAATAAGCCACGAAGCGAGGGTGAAAAGCCCACCGCCGAGACCCGCTAGGATTATTGCGAGCACAGTGACGGGGGTGGCCAAAACATCAGGGGCATAAGCCGACGGGTGCTGGAGGTGCTGTGTTTGGCAGCGCGAACCCGAAAGACTTGGTGATTGGTCCTGAACAGTCATTATTTTAGTTTCCCATACATAGAGCCAATTATGCGCATACGCCACTGTAACCACAGGGGTCTATGTGACAAAAAGCAGGTCTTGATCATCATGATCAAGACCTGCTCGGTGCCTAAAAGAGCCTGTAAAAAACCTCTAAAAACAGAAGAATTAGAAGGGGAGTTTACGGAAGATTGCCTGCGGAATCACCTTGAATACGAGCGAAACGTACTGGAAGAGAGGATGGACGAAGATCGCATCTTTCTTGGCCACCACAGCGTTGAAGGTTGCCTTTGCGACATCTTCGCGATTTACGGTCAGCGGTGCTTCACCAGCCTCTGCGCTCATCTTGGTACGAACCTGGCCAGGGCGAACGACGAGTACGCGCACACCAAATTCGCGCAGCGCAACGCCTAAATTGACGTAGAATCCGTCAAAGCCAGCCTTGGCAGCGCCGTAGACAAAATTAGAGCGTCGGACACGCTGCCCAGCTACGGAACTGAGAGCGATGAGGTTTCCGTGACCCTGTTTCTTCAGGTATTCACCCAGGAGTACGCCCACAGAGACGGCTGCGGTGAAGTTGGTCTGAGCGGAATCGACAGCCAACTTCTGGTCTTGCCAGAGGGCTTCTTGATCCCCGAGGGTACCAAAGGCCACAATGGCAACGTCGATATCGCCGCCAGCAAAAGCCTGGTCGATAACGGCTGGATGGGAGTCGAAGTCGGTGGCGTCAAAATTAATGACCTCCACCTCCTGGGCACCCCAGGCTTTGACGTCATTGACGGCGATGTCGAGGCGTGGGGATTTATCGCGGGCAGCCAGAATGACCTTGGCTGGACCCTTATCTAAGAATTCTTTGACAATGGCGAGTCCGATTTCGGAGGTGCCCCCGAGGAGCAAAATAGATTGGGCTTGGCCCACAGCATTAAGCATTGATTGATGCCTTCCTTTAAGAAAGTGTGAGGAGAGGGAAATGAATTAGTGAAGCTCGAGGCGACGCGACATATCTGAGGCGAAAACACCGTGCGGGTCGATCGCATTGCGGGTTGTGAGCCAGTTTTCTATCTCTGGGTACATCTTGTGGAAATTCTCTGCCGAGGTCCGTGATTCCTTAGCTAAGTAGAGACGGCCACCGAATTCCATAACTCGGCGATCCAATTCATCAAGGAAGGTTCCGAGGCCGCGCTTGATGGGGAAGTCAACGCAGACATTCCAGCCCGGCATTGGGTAGCTGAGCGGGGCGCGGTTACCCGGTCCGAAGAGCTTAAATACATTCAGAGCCGAGTAGTGGCCAGAGCGCTGTATATCCCGGATGATCTCCTTGAAAGGCTCCACGGCATCCATGGGGACCACGAACTGGTACTGCAAGAAGCCACGCGAACCATAACCGCGGTTCCACTCTCCGATCAGGTCCAAGGGCTGATAGAACTGAGTGAGGTTTTGCACCTGATTGCGGTAAGTGCCGGACTTGAGCCACCACAATTCACCAATGGCCATCATGGATAGCTTGTTCATGGTGAATGAGGGGAAGATATCAGGAACGGTCACTAATTGGGGCGCATTGAATTTCAGCGGATCCTTAGCCAGCTTAGGATTCAATTCCTCGAGCTGAGCCAAGGTAGCCAGCGAGCCTCGCGAAATAGCGGAGCGGCCGAGTTTGGGTTCTGGGGAAATAGCATCGAACCATGCGGAGGAGTAGGTATAGTTCTTCTCCGAACCATCGGAGTGGAATTCGATGGTCTCGTCCAAGTTGGCAGTGAGATCGCCATCTGCGATGAAATAGGCGGTCTCGGTTCTGGTCATCTTGATGCGGGCGCGCACAATAATGCCGGTCAAACCCATGCCACCGACGGTGGCCCAGAAGAGGGAGCCATCGGGATCGTCCGCAGAGCCTTCTGGCTCAATATGGAGGATCCGGCCATCGGCAACAAGCAGTTCCATCGATAATACGTGATCGCCGAAAGAGCCGGCGGAGTGGTGGTTCTTGCCGTGAATATCGGGGCCGATGGCACCACCGATCGTGACCTGGCGGGTACCAGGTAGAACTGGAACCCAGAGCCCATATGGCAGAGCGGCTTTCATGAGTTGGTCTAGAGTGACACCACCATCTACATCAACAACTGCGGTTTCTGGATCGATGGAATGGATCTTATTGAGATCCTGCATATCGATGACCAAGCCGCCAGCGTTTTGAGTAGGGTCGCCGTAGGAACGCCCCATGCCACGGGCAATAACACCGCGCTTGAGATAGTCCGGCTTCGCGGCATTATCCTCGGCCACCAGGCGGACGGCTCGCACCATTTCCTCGAGATCGGGGGTGCGCAGCACCTGGGCGGTGGTGGGGGCGGTGCGTCCCCAACCGGTGAGTTCCTGAGCTTGGGTAGCAAGCAGAGAATGATCAGTCATGAAGGGTCTAGCCCACTTTCTTAGGTAAAAAGGACTGTTTTCTTGATACAGATAACGATTCCACCCTACCCATGTGCCGTGGCACTATCCCAATACCTTCGGTGTGAGATTGTACCGAGCACGGGATCGGGTGAGAGAAAGATGACGGGAGTATAACGCGATACTCCCGCTTAAAGATCGAGAAGGCGCCGAATCTCTTCAGGCAACTCCTCCTGGGAGGTGATTGTCGGTCCTTCGTAGGATTCCAAGATGGAATAGATCCGCCCGCGCGAATCTGAATCGAGGAGGGGAAGCTCTTCAGCAACCAGCCGCGTCATATGATCGCTCATGGGCAGATTCGTGCGCTCTGCCGCGACATGGGGCTTTGGTTGCTGCTTCTTTTTAAAAAGACCAAACATATCATCCATGGTACTTCCTCAAGTAGCACCAAGAGGGGAGCAAAACTGAGAATATACTGGCAATATTTCCAATATTTATCAGTGCCGCAGAGACCACACCACCCTGATTAAGAATCTGTGTCTAGGCTGGAGTCTATGCCCACCTCACCGCCTGCCACCCACGTGACCTCATTGACTGCGGTGCGGGCTGCAAAAATGAATAAGGCGGCAAGCGAATGGGGTACCCGAACGAGCATTGTGAGGATTCAAGCGGTATCAGCCACTGAGGAAATCGTACGCTTTATTGGGGTCAATCAGGCTCTCAGTATTGCCGAACTTAATGCGCTTTTACCTACCGTCTTCGGTATCGACGGCCATAAATCTGACTGCTGTACCACGGCTGCGAAACTCTACCCCGCCCTGGATCCTGCGCGTTTAGTGGGGGAGTATCTAGCCGAGCCAGGCGAGCATCTGCATCAAGAATGGGGACTGTGGTCCTTCGATACCGAAGTCCTCGATATTATCCCCCGCGATATAGCCACCCCCGATATTATCTGCATCGCAGGGGTTGGAAATTTCGGCCCAGGGGAGTGCGATCCGCAGGCGATTAATGCCACACTCACCGGCTCGAAGGTCATTCACGAGGTTTTAGCCCTAGCCCACGAAGAAGTGGTCGATATCATCCGCACCTCAGGTATTTATGATTTTGTGCCTCTACTAAAAGCCATAGATTTTTCGCGAACCCCAACAATAGATGCGACCATTAGCCAGGTACTCTCGCAATTACCGATCGAAAAAGAACCTCATAGGAGGCAGGCCTTCTGGATCTGCGTATTGGCCTTTAGTTGTATGAGCAGCAAAGAGCGCACCGATTATATAATTTCTTCCCTGATTGACGGACTTGATCTGGAAGGAGAAATCGATCCAGCGAGCGCTCGGCTGATGTGCCAACAATCCTTGGCGGCGCTTGCTTCCTTGGGAGCGGGGGGTCGAGAGACCATGAATCTTGCAGAGCGGATGGATATTTATCGCGAATTGCTTAGGCGCTAACGACCCCTGATTTTAGCCGACTGCGCGGTGCGGTATGCTCTATGCTCATGAGTGCCCAACCACCATCTTCCTCTTTAAAAACCCAGTTGAGTCGCTTTATTGCGGTGGGTATTGTGGCGGCCATTGTAGATTATGGCAGCACCTTAATCCTGAATTACCTCTTCGGCTTCCCGCGCTCAGGTGCTAAGGCCCTCGGGTGGTGTGCTGGCACTGTGACTGCGTATGTGATGAATTCTAAATGGACATTTAATGCCACGACGTCGAAGAAGTCAGGGCTTGCTGTTGCTGCTCTCTATCTGTCCACCTTCGCGGTACAGAATTTTGTTTACTATATCCTCAACGCTCCGCTGAGCTCCTTAGGCCTCGAGCAAGCAGCGGTAGATACCGTCTCCTTCGTCATAGCCCAAGGCCTGGCCACTATTACCAATTTCGTGGTGCAGCGTATGGTGATCTTTAAAGAACCTCGGGGCTAGGTCGGATAAATCGTTCCTTGCGCCCTAGACGGTGAAGTTTCAGCCACTTTTTAAAGCCCGTAAGATCGCGGCGTTGCACAAGGAAAAACCAGCCGAAGCGAGCATATTCCTGCGGCAAAAGCCGCCGCATCCCAGGCTGATTCATTAGATAGCCACGATTGCGGTAGGTGAAAAAGCGTTTATGTTCATTATCGGGATACTGCGTGTGCATCCGTCCGCCCAAAATGGGCTTAAATTCTGCCGCCCCGTCGGGGTGTAGATAGGCGGTTGTTAGGCAGGTACCAAAGCGTAGCCCAGAGCGCGCTAATCGACGGTGGTATTCTACCTCGTCGCCCCGAATGAACAGCCGCAAATCTGGAACCCCGATAATCTCCATGGCCTCGGCGGAAATAAGAGCGCCATTAAAGAGAGAGGCAATCCCGGCAAGCATATCTGCCTCCGGATGATCGGGATCGACCAATTCGTGCCGATGACGGCGCCAACTGAGCCCGCGCCTTAAAGGAAAAGCCAGCTGATCGGGATGATCTTTGGTGCATACCACGGGGGAGACCTCAGCGAGTTGATGCCGCTCGGCACAGTGAAGCAAGGTGGTGAGCACGTGTTCATCGGCGGGATGCCCGTCATCGTCGGCGCACCAAATAGCATCTGCGCCTAGCGATAAGGCGTATAAGAAGCCGTAGGCGAAGCCTCCGGCCCCTCCTAAGTTGCGTTGAGAGGGAAGGTAGATTCCGCGTTCGCCAGCGATATCCGTAAGCAGATCGGCTACCTCATCTTCGGCACCATTGTCTACCACGATAATCCAGTTCACTGGGGTGGTTTGATTCGCCACAATCTCTAAGGATTGGCGTAATAAATCAGCACGGTGGTGGGTGACAATAACGGCGGCAATTTTATCCTGCAAGCTCAATACCATAAGGGATATTGTTGCATATCCATCCCTTATGTCTATTGATTGACGGTTCGTTTATAGCAATGACTGCACCCTTGAGTGGGGAGCATGGCTCGGTTGATAGACTAAGCAGACACAGCCCAAAAGAACGATCGGCAGAAAGCGAGACCACATGCGCGTACTCACAGGAGCAACCCTGATCAGCTGGATTTTAGTGGCCGTCGGGATGTATATCCGTTATAACTTTATGGAACCCGTCGGGGCCGGTGGAATGAGCCCTGCCATGACCGTGCTATTTTTTAGCATCCTAGGGATTAGTCTGGTATCCCTGGTTCTCACCGCCACTCTCATTGTCAGCCTATGGACTCTTTGGCGTCACCCCGAACGCTTTAAAGAAGGAAATAATTACTAAGAGATCAGCGCGATAGCTCGCGCTGGAAAACCGGTACCACCCAGAGGCTTAGGCCACGAGGCCCATAAAAGTCCACCGCGCGCCGGGAGCTTATCGAGGTTGGTGAGCAATTCTATCTGCCACCGATCATGCGCCAAGATCGCATACTGGGCCGGCATCTCACCGCGGTCGACGAGGAATCCAGGATCAGTGTCAAAGGTTTCATGTCCGATGGCTCTAATACCGCGATGTTGGACTAGGAAATTAATGGCATCGACAGTCCACCCTGGACTATGGCGATGACCGTGGTTATCGAGACCTAGTAGTGCGTGCTGATCCGGCCAGCGCTTCGACCAGTCAGAGCGGAAAGCCACAAAACTATTCTCGGGAATCGGCCCATAGGTGGCCTCCCAGGAGACGAGCGTCTTTTTATCGAGCTGAAAATCCGGGTTCGTTTGTACGTCACGGTGATAATCTAGGACCACCAGCGGGCTGATCATATCATCGGTATCAATACGATCAACCGTGCGTCCAGATTGCAGAAAGTGTGCTGGAGCATCAATATGGGTTCCCCATTGTCCGACGAGACGGTACTGGGTAACTGCGTAGCCATTATCTGCAATATTTGTGATCTCAGTGCGTTCTTCTACAGGATCGCCAGGGAAATGTGGCTGGGTGGGATAAAAGGTGTGGGTGAGATCCACCAAGTGGGCACAGCGCAGTTGGGCGTAGAGCTCCCACAGATCTTGGTTCACCTTAATCGCTTTGGCTCATGATGCGTCGCACATGATCGGCGGCTTCCTTGCCTTCATAGGCCTGGACAATCTCCGGGATGGGGCCTGCTTGGCGTAGTTGTCCGTGATCCACCCAGATGGCAGTATCACATAGCTGCGCTAGGAAATCATTGGAGTGAGAAGCGAAGACGAGGATTCCTGAGCGCTCTACTAGCTCTTGTAAGCGAGTGCGCGCTTTGGCCATAAAGGCGGCATCAACGGCACCGATGCCCTCGTCGAGAAGCAAAATTTCAGGCTCGATAGAGGTAACGACGCCTAAAGCCAGACGGATACGCATACCTGTGGAGTAGGTGCGTAGTGGCATAGCGAGATAATCGCCGAGTTCGGAAAACTCCGCAATATCGTCCATCTTCTTACGCATTTGTTTGCGTGTTTGGCCAAGGAAAAGCCCACGGATCACGATATTTTCATAGCCTGAGATTTCTGGATCCATGCCCACCCCGAGATCAAAAACCGGGGCTACTCGGCCACGTATATGCGCGGAACCGCGGGTAGGTTCGTAGATGCCCGAAAGGAGACGGAGCAAAGTAGATTTGCCGGCGCCGTTATGGCCCACCAGACCCACGCGGTCGCCTTCTCTTAGGTGAAGATTGATATCGCGCAGGGCCTCAACCACCACCGTATTATTTTTATTGCGCCCAATCGCGCCACCAGCGGCACCGAGGAAGGCCTTCTTCATGGAGCGAGATTTGGCGTCGAAAATAGGGAAATCAACGCACGCATTATAAGTATCGATGGAGACCATGATCGTTGTCCTTATTGTTGTTATCTGGGGCTGCGCGGAGGTTCTAGTTAAGGGAGCCTAGACCCAGTAATTCACCCTAAAACGCCAGTATTTCATGGCCAGTAGCGCCACGATAAGGCCTGTGGCGGTGCACGCGATGACAACCCACCAATGGTAGGCGGGTAGATCCGCACCAATTAAGGGGGCGCGCACCACTTCCATATAGTGATATAGCGGATTAAGCTGCGCTAATTTTGCGCGCTCTGAGATGGTGCCACCTTGATCCTTCAAGGTCTGAGTCATCCACACAATCGGGGTGATATAGAAGAGTAATTGCACTCCAGACTCCAAAAGGGGCGCTACATCGCGGTAGCGGGTTGCCACTATTCCGAAGAACATCGACACCCACACCCCATTGATAATGAGGAGCGCCATCGCAGGTAAGGCGAGCAGGAGGTCCCACCCCAAGGGGCGGGGAAATACCAGCATAAGGACGAGCCAGATCACCAGATTGTGGGCGAGAAAAAGCGTCTGCTTCCACACAAGGCGGTATACGTGGACGGAGAGAGCAGAAGGGAGCTGCTTGATAAGGCCCTCATTGGTGATAAAAACCTCGGCTCCTTCCTTGATACAGCCCGAAATAAAAGTCCACATAATAAGGCCCACTGTCACGTGCGGGAGAAAAGTCGCTACCGGGATTTTGAAGAGCACAGAGTAGAGAAAACCGAGGGCAAGGGCCATCACACCGGTAGCAATCGTGATCCATAAGGGGCCTAAAACGGAGCGTCGATAGCGCTGTTTAATATCTTGCCAGCCTAATTGCAGCCACAGCTCGTGCTGCTTAAAACCGCGCACCAGATCGTGCCACGCTGCACCGAATGTGCGCGAGTGCGACGGCTCTGGGTCGATACCGTCCGCTGCAGTTATTCGCTCAATCTTCGCAGCGATCAGGGGATCGGGGGCTGGTTGAGGGTGACTTGGGTTCGTGAAATTCTTGTCTTCGTGCTCCACGAAGTATAAGCCTAGCTGGGCTGGTGCATAAGTTGAAAGTGACAGGCATACTATAGAGAAGGGTTTTGGCTTCGGTATGCCGGTAGACGGTGGGAGATACAGTACGGTGATGTTCGATAGCGCACGCATGAGGGGTTTATACCCATCTTTAGCGGATGGCTGGATCTATATGAATGCCGCCCAGCGCCCCCAAATTCCCGAATCAGTCGCTAGCGCTACTGCCCGTGGTTTCCGCATGTCCGCGGTGATGGACTACGAAGAAAGCGCCTCCGGTTCTCATGGTCGCGCCGGCACTAGCGTTCGCTTCGGCGCCGATGGTTTGGAAAACAGTGCGCGCATCGCGGTGGCTGACCTCACCAGCACGACAGCTGACGCCATCATCTTTGGACCTAGCCTGCCTGTTCTATACGAACGTCTATCGCGTGCGGTGGAACCGCTCTTTCGCCGAGGCGGGGAGGTAGTTACCTCGAGATTTAATACTCATGCAATCACCGGTAGACCCACTATTATTGCCGAGTCCGATTTAGGCACGGGAGAAGTACCTCCATGGCAATTTGCCACTCTCATTACCGGCTCCACCCGCCTGGTCTCGCTCATGAGTGCTCATCCGCTAACTGGCTCTATGCATGACCTGGTGCGCATGAGCGAGATTATTCGCGCTACCTCCCGCAGTTGGTTGCTTGTCGACGCTACACCTACCTTGGGTTTTAGCTCCGTCACTTTCGAAGCTCTCGGCGCAGATATCATTGCGCTCGATTTGAGTGTTCTCGGGGGTCCTGCCCTATCCTGTCTAGCTTTTCAGCGTGCGAGCATGGTGCCGCGCCTTGCGGGGGATGTATTCATTAATGATGTCTCTTCAGCTTTGATGGCGGGAGTTATTGCGGCTATCGAGCACCTAGCCGATATGGAGGAGCAGGATCGCGGCTCCAGGCGGCGCCGTCTAGAGAGAAGTGTGTATTCTGCGGGGGAATACCTCACCGAATTAGGTCACTACCTCGATGATTCCTTACAACATATAAGTAGCGTATACACCTTTGGGCTCAGTGGGGAATTAGCTATGGGTTCATTGGTGCCACGGCTTCCTCGTGCCACTTTTTGCATTCCAGGTTTAAGCGCGGAAACAATCCATCAGTACCTGGTTGATAATCGCGTTGTGAGCACTCTGACCACGCTTGACCCGCTGCTTGTAGCGATGGGCCTCAATCAGGAAGAAGGTGCTATTACGTGCAGTTTGGCTCCCTATAACACCAGGCACGATATTGATAGATTGGTCCAGAGTCTAGCTGCCCTCGTTGAGGGTGAGCAGTAAAGGAAACTACCCCTTAAAAGGGTTGATTTCTACTATTGGGTATTTTAATAAATAACTATCTCATTATGCTACTGATAGCTCGCAGGCATCGATCACAAATACCTGCGCACCTTCAGACTCAACCTCAAGCTTAGGAGTTTTTATGAAGCGATTCTCTGCCGCTCTCATGGCTGCCGTTACCGCCTTGTCATTGTCCACTGCGGTGGCTCAAGCTAATGATGTGACCTCGTCTACTATTACCGACGAGCAATACACCTACTGGTGGCTAAAAAAATTCTTCGATCCCAACGGAAATGGCATACATCCCGGATACGGATCCGCCCTTTCTTCCTCTGAGGATAAGCCAGCGGATAACGCAGCCATCCAAAGCTCTTTAAAGAACGATGCCGCTAATGACTACCGCATCGGCACTACATATACCATTCTGTGGGCCACTGGCCTCACCCTAACGCTCGTTTCCATCTTGGTGGAGACTGCTCGAGCTAACGGTCTACTGCCTAAATAAAAAATAACAAGCCTCCGCTGCTTTGATCCCGGATCAACTTTCTCAAGAGAAATCCAATCAAAGTTAACGGAGGCTTTTTACTGCCAGTATGGTGCGAGTTTTATGAAACTTCCAAAACAAGTTTGCCAGAAACTTCACCAGACTTAAGTAGGTCGTGTGCCCGTTGAGCCTCCTCGAGTGGGAATACTCGGTGAATATGATGAGTAATCACTTCTGACTCCAAAAGAGGCCATATATGACGTGTGGTATCGGCGACAACCCGAGCCTTATCGGCGCGGTCGCGGGCCCGCAAAGCGGTCGCTGAGATACTGCCCCGCTTGGTTAAGAGCTTGCCAATATTGAGCTCACCTTTAACCCCACCCTGGAGCCCAATAATGACCATATGGCCATCAGGAGCAAGGGCGTCGAGATTAGCGTCAAGGTATTTTGCGCCCATGATATCGAGGATACGGTCGCAGGAATTCTTCAATTCTTGGGCGAAATCTTGCTCTTTATAATTGATCGGGATATCGGCTCCTAAAGAGCGACACAGTTGCAATTTCTCATCACTGCCAGCGGTCACTGCAATTCGAGCCCCAATATGTTTTGCCAGTTGGATAGCAAAGGTGCCGATTCCCCCTGCGCCACCATGAATCAGAATGGTCTGTCCTTTTTCTAAGCCGGTTAACATGCCGATATTCGACCACACAGTGGTTGCCACCTCTACTACTGCAGCCGCCTCAGCGAAACTGTAACCCGCCGGAATTGGGAAGAGTTGACCTTCAGGTACCGCCACATATTCGGCGTAACCACCACCAGCAAGCAAACACGCAACCTTTTCGCCCTTTTTCCTATGAGTGGTCCCAGGATCGACGATTTCTCCTGCGCACTCCAATCCGAGGATCTCGGATTCCCCTGCAGGGGGTGGATAGTGGCCGGCAGCTTGCAAGATATCAGCGCGATTAACGCCTACCGCGCGCACCTTAACAAGTACTTCTCCATCAGCGATACGGGGAGTTGGTGTCTCGAGGAGTTCGAGTTTTTTGGATTCTGTAATTGCGATAGCTTTCATAACAGTCAAGGCTACCGTAGATTATGCGTGTCCTTCAGAAAAGATGTATGATCTGGGAAGCGAAAAATCGCACTGGAGATGTGGCAGAGCGGCCGAATGCACTGGTCTTGAAAACCAGCGTTGGGAAACCAACCGGGGGTTCAAATCCCTCCATCTCCGCAAGGAAAAAAACCCAGCTACCTCGTGTAGCTGGGTTTTTAGCTGTCTAGCAGGGGTTATCGTCTCCTGTGAGGTATCTGCTGTTGTTCTCGTTTGTCTCGAGAATGGCCCTAAGGTGGCCCCAAAATGACCCTAGTGGCCCCAAAATGGCCCCAAAATTAAACTGTCAAGAATCCAGCAGGAGCCCACACTCCGATGGCGAAAATCGACGCCACCCCTATACAAAAAACTCATAGCCCGAAAACAGTGGGGTTGGTGGGAGTCTCCCTGCTACAGATTGTCTACTGCTTTCTGCTTTTCTTCTGATGTAGACCCCTCACCCAATCCACTCTCGCCTGCTGTGTCCTGAGAGTTTATGTGCCCGCAAAGATATGCTGTTTTTTCGATGGAACCTGCTATCTACGAATAATCACGGTCGAAAAGATTAACTAGCTAGTGGGAGACGTACGAGCGAGGCGACGAGTGATTGCTATGTCCTCCGTGGTGGAAGTGGTATCCCCTTGAGGTGACCAATAACTCCTCTCCCTTTTAATATCTGGCAGTATTTCTCATAAAATCAGGCCAACTCTTAAAAGGCGGCGAGCAATTACGAGTGGGCTAACGCATAAGATCCCGAACCTAGATGTGGATTATAAATGCCTGGAAATCATCGCTCTGAAAGCCGCGAAATCAACGTAGTCATTTAGAACCTGAAGAAGCAGCCGCTGTCTGGTGTTTTTCCGTGGCAGGGTTACAATAGTCGCCAGTAGTTTACTTCGCGAAAGGGGTGTAACCCCGGCGGGGTGAAGAACTTCTGTGCCGCTGGAAAGGACAGTGTGTGAGTCTGAAAAATGCAGACCTAAGTACGCAAGATAAAGTCTTGATTCGCACCTTCAAAGCGACGCTGTGGTTCAAGCTAATCTTGGGATTCTTCGAGCTTATCCTTGCCGCCCTGATCAAGGTCATTCCTGTGGAACGCTGGCGCGATATGGCTGAATGGCTCACCCGCGATCAGCTCCTCGCCGACCCCTCCGCTCCATTCGCGCGCGCGGTTATCAATAGCGTCGACAGTATTGACATCAGCACTCAGAACTATATCGTCTTCTATCTAGTAGTTCATGCGGTGGTGAAAACCATCCTGATTGTGGCAGTTTTGCGCGGCAAATTATGGGCCTATCCTCTGATGATCGCCGTTTTAGTGGGCTTTGTAGTCTATCAAAGCTATGAGATGTATTTTGAGGTCACTATTGGGCTGCTCACCCTGACTATTATCGATATCATCCTCATTTGGTTGACTATCCATGAATGGCGAATTAAGAAGCGTTTGAAGTTCTAGGCCAGTCCACAAGCCTCCCACGCTCCCATCAGCGCATCGCACTCTGTAGATGTGGTCACGGTTATGCGCAGGCCTTCTGGGAAAGCGCGTGTGATCACCCCTTGTTCGCGTAAGTTCGCAGCTATTATCGACGCCTGATCAGTGGGGTACCAGAGGAAATTTGCTTCAGAATTGCCGCACTCTAGAAAATCGGCGAGCCGTGCGCGTTGTGCCACGACTTCTTCGGTGCGTTCTAAAATTTCGTCATGAGCGTGCAGGCTGGCTATAGCTGCTGCTTGAGCGAGCGAATTTACCCCGAACGGGATCGCGACCTTATTCAGGGCCGTCATAATCGCGGGATTGCCGAAAGCGTAGCCGATACGCAAACCTGCAAGGCCATACGCTTTCGAGAAGGTTCTTAAGCCCACCAGATTGGGATAGCGCTGAAGGTAGCGGAGGGCAATGGGTGCACGCGGATCGCGGAGGTATTCAATATAGGCTTCGTCGAGCGCAACAATAACAGTAGACGGCACTTGATCCATAAATTCTTCAAATTCTGGTGCGCGCAGGGCTGTGCCAGTGGGGTTATTGGGATTGCATAAGAAAATCAAACGCGTCTGCTCTGTAATGGCAGCCAGCATCGCTTCTAAATCGTGCTCAAAGTTTGAGGTGAGAGCCACGGGAACGGGACGGGCGCCGGCGACGCGCGCAAAAATGGGGTAGCCCTCAAAACTGCGCCACGGAAAGATGACCTCCTCGCCCGCCAGGCAGCTAATCTGCACAAGTTGTTGGCACAGCGCAGAGGATCCGCAACCTACAGTGACGCAGGCTTCATCTAATTCCAAGTGGTCAGCGAGTTGTGCTTTAAGAGCGCGGGCGGTCATATCCGGATACCTATTCACCCCAGCTACCGCAGAATGCATGGCTTCCTGAACGCTTGGAAGTGGCGGGTGGCTGAGTTCGTTGCTGGAGAGCTTAAGGGCGTGAGGCAGGTTTTCACCTGGAATATAGGGAGGAATGTCGTTTAAGTCGCCGCGTATGTGCATGGGTTTATTCTAGACTGCAGGGTGCTGAATCATCGCGTTGAGCGTCGAGAATACAAGGTTTTACTTGGCAGTTTTGCGCCGCGGCTGGGGTTGTGCGTATTATTTAGCGAGATTCAATTATTTGGATCGCCTTGTGGTTTGGAGACGTGCCAGAGCGGCCGAATGGGGCTCACTGCTAATGAGTTGTCCTTTTAACGAAGGACCGGAGGTTCAAATCCTCTCGTCTCCGCCGTAGAAAAACCCAGCTACCTCGTGTAGCTGGGTTTTCTGCTGTCTAGCTGGGGTTATGGTCGCCCGTGGTTTGTCCCAATCAGTCCCGATCCGTCCCAAAAATGACCCTAGTGGCCCTAGAATGACCCTAGAACCAAACCCAAAAATCTAGAAGGAGTCGCACCCCCATGGCCACCTTCTGCACGCTCGGGCAAAACCCCAGAGGGCGATGGCGCGCTCGCTCCCGACACAAAGGCGGACGCTACCAAGCCCCCAGAATATTCAAAAATAAACGCCGAGCAATCGCGTGGCTCGCCGAAGACGAAAAGCTCATCGAGCTCGACGCATGGACGCCACCGAAAACCCGCAACGAGGACGCCACACCGGTTGAAAGCCCCACAGTGGCCGAATGGCTCACCACCTACCACGAATCACTTAGAACACAGCTTAAACCGCTCAAAGAATCAACCCTGCAGAACTACGAGAGGGTCACATCCAACAGGATCACCTCACCGCTTCCCCCAGGCGACCAAGACCTCGACATCATCCACCTAGCAGGGCTAAAAATAACCGAGGTGACTATCGACGATATTCACCGCTGGTGGGAAGCAGTCAACCGTACCTACCCCTCCAAGATGATAAACCAGCAAGCCTACAAACGCCTCAAAGCCGCTTTCGCACGCGCGGTTGAGCGCGAAATCATCGACAAGAACCCCGTCCAGATCAAGGCAGCTACCGCAAAAGTCCAAACCAAGGAGAAATACCTCCCCAGCGACGCAGAACTGAAAGCAATACTCAACGCCATGCAACCACGCTACAAGGTACTCACCTCGCTCGTGCTATTCCACGGGCTGCGGATCGGGGAGGCTATCGCCCTTGAACGCCATCATCTCATCATCGACAAAACCCCCGAAGGTGTCAGAGTGTTCGCGCGAGTCGAGCAGAACGCCCAACGCCTCTACGAAACGATAGACGGCAAGGCACATACCATCATGCACTGGCAGTCCCCCAAGACGAAAGCGGGCTACAGGGACGTCCCCATCATGGCCAGACACGTCCCCCTCTACCTCCAGCACTTGGAGGACTATCCGCCTGTAGCGTGCGAGGTCGCCCACGAGGGCGGGAAGAAAACCATATACCCACCCACGGTTACTGAGCGGGGGAAGCCGATTGTGGATACGAGTTACCGCAGCAGACTCAGCACCGCCGAGACGAAAGCGGGCGTCACCACTGAAATCGATCCCCACTGTGGTAGGAACTGGCTAATCACGCGTCTAGCGGAGCAAGGGGCGCACCTAAAAGAGATCGGGAAACTGTTGGGGCAAACAGACCTAAACACGATCACGCAGGTGTACATGAAGGTTCGCGCGGGGCGCACCGATACCCTCATGGCGAAAGTCGACGCCACCCTCACATAAAAACAACCCCCACAGTCTTCTTACTGTGGGGGTTTTCTTGGGTTCTATATGCAGTCACGCACCGCTATTGAAGCGTCTACTCGTGCAGCTTCTTCGACATATGGCCAGTTGAACAAAATATTCGTGCCCTTGCTGAGTGAATAGATAGGGCCTTGCCCGCCATTTCCCACCGCGAAAGTCACTTGAACTGGATCACCGGCGTTGTACCAATCCACATTGGCGGTCACGAATAGGTTATCTACGCCCTCCACCATCTGTGCTTCCAGGACTGTGGCGTTCGCGCCGTCATCATCCTTGTCCCCAAGCAGGATTGACTCCATAACGTCCGCAGGAACATCTTTACAAGTGAATTCAGATTCGCCAGCTTTCACTGTACGCCCTTGGGGCTCCACTTCCGGGGTTTCCTCGGAGGCGGACTCCTTAGCGGGCGTGTCCTCCACTGGAGCGTCTTCGACGGGGGCTACTTCCACGGTGGTGGTTACAGTCGTCGTCGAAACAGCTGTGGGGGTGTCCGAACTGTCAAGGAGGGCGCTACATGCTCCGATAATGAACAAGACGAGCCCGATCACAAGGAAAATCTTGGCTTTGCTGAGCTTTTTCTTTGCTGGGGCGGGGGTCATGGGTGCGCCATGCGGGTTCGGAATGGGCGTGCCATTCTGGCTGGGGTTTGGTGTGGGTGTTGTCATGCGAAAGTCTTTCCTAGTTGGTGGCGGGAGGGGAGTGCTTGCCAGGTTTCTATCATGTGGCGGGTTACACCGAGTTCGTGTGCTAGTCGTGAGGGGTGGGGCCCGTTGATCCTTTCTGCCTGCGCGTATTCGTCTGGGTTTATGAGCAGTTTAGCGACGAATCTGTCTGCCCGCACCTCGAAGATACGGTCATGCCCAGGAAGATCACTGCAGCGGGCGTGGCCTCTCTTGTGGGCTAGCGTGGGGGACGTCGTAGTCTAGGTCCTTCACTGCACCATCGTCTACTGAATCAACCAGGTCGCACATCTTGCGTCGAGCGGCCAGTTTATCGTGTGCTGCAAGCGGCCGCGGCCGTGGTTGATAAAGTTCCTATCTGTGCTGCGGTGCACTCCTAGTGCAGGGGCTATATCGAGGTTGGAAATCCTGCGTTAGGTCGCGGCGCTGGGGCATAAACACTCCATAAACGTAACTAATCGGCACCGCGTTGGGGTGGCGAGGGTATACAACACCAAAGACAGGCTTAGGCGTCCTCAAGAAGTCAGCGTCACTATAGGCGGCTCATTGTTCATAACGACCTAGATACAGTGCAGGAATATAAGATAGAGCCTTCGAAGGTATGCTGCTGGCGAGTCGTAGATTTGGCAAATATATGATCCAATGGGCTGAGCGTGGCAATTCTAGGCTCTCGGATTTTATACCCGCATGAAATCTTTGCTAACATGATCCCAGCGAAGTAGGGAGCAGGTTATGAACATCCCTAAAGCGCAAAGTAAAAAAGCATAAAACGCTTAAAGAAGCGGAAACACTGAGGATGATCACATCCTCTCATTTCCGCCAGGCGCCCGTAGCTCAACGGATAGAGCATCTGACTACGGATCAGAAGGTTGGGGGTTCGAATCCCTCCGGGCGCACCAAATAAATCCCAGCCAGATTACCAACTGGCTGGGATTTTTCATGTGCCATCAGCGTTCTTTAGACGCGTTAATCGCGGTGCCCGCGTGAATCTTCGCGATTTCAGGTGATAATGCATGTGCACATCGTAAAGCTAACGATGCCGCCTGAAGAGGAACATGAGAACACGTTTCCACCCCTATCTAGGGGCTTATGCATCAGTTTTTGCGGAGAAATATACGGATTTGGAAAATGGTATATCCTGCAAGTTTGACCCTTTTAGGGTGTCTGTGGCCGGGAAAATAACGTTTTTCTTAGGTGCAACCAAAGTCATTAAGGGTAATCTAATGAGCTACTACTGGTTTCGTAACCGCTGACTGATATCATGCGACGTTCGGCCGAGGATTGGAGGCTGCGAGACTCACTTAGTCGGTCTTGGCAATCCAAAGACCGCTGACGAAGGAGGTTGATATTCCATGAGTATTCCTATTATTCACGAGTCATCAGCGCACGCCCTCGCTGAAGATTCACAAGCTCTTGACCCCAAAGAGTGGCGCCGCGAAGCGATCGGCCTCATCGGTGGTCTCGTCGCCGCGATCATTATTTATCTAATCTTCCCGCAATCCTCAGTGGAGCTAGTGCGCGAGCTCAAACCCGATCAGGAATTTGATTATAATACGCTCCGTATCACCGCCGCGGTGGCGGTGCTCATGGGAGCGTGGTGGATGACAGAGGCGATCCCCTTGGCCGCAACAGCGCTCGTTCCACTTGTCGCTTTCCCGATGGCTCAGGTTATCGGGTTTGGAGATATTTCCGCCCCCTATGCCTCTCCCACAATCTTCCTCTTTATGGGTGGCTTCATCCTTGCTCTCGGGATGCAGCGGTGGAATTTACACCGTCGACTTGCCTTAAATGTTGTGCTCCTAGTGGGTACCAAACCCAAGCAGCTCATCGCTGGCTTTATGTTAGCCACCGGATTCTTGTCTATGTGGGTTTCTAATACCGCTACTGCTGTGGTCATGCTACCCATTGGCATATCGGTATTACAGCTCACTGCAGATACCGTCGGGGGAATGGCTCATCAAAAGAAATTTGCCACCGGTTTAATGCTCGCCATTGCTTATGCTGCTTCCATCGGTTCCTTGGGAACCATCATTGGTACCCCACCAAACGCGCTGCTCGTGGCTTATATGGCGGATAACCACAACGTTAAAATCGGATTCGGGCAGTGGATGCTGGTTGGCATTCCATTAGCGTTGGTATTTATGGTGATCGCCTGGGCGGTTTTAATCACGGTATTTAAACCTGAAGTCGATCATATTCCGGGGGGACGGGAGATGATCCGCCGGGAACTTGCTCTCATGGGACCCATCCGCTTCGGTGAAGGTGCCACCGCAGTGATCTTTATTGGAGCGGCCCTCGCGTGGGTTTTTCTCCCCTTGGCAATTTCTTGGACCGGATCCGATATTAAGGTAGCCGATGCTGCTATCGGGCTCAGTGCCGCGATGCTGATGTTTATTATCCCTGCTAATCCCAAGACCGGCGTTCGTTTGATGGATTGGAAAACAGCTAATGAGCTCCCCTGGGATGTGCTTCTTCTTTTCGGTGGTGGCCTAGCGTTGTCGAAAATGTTCGCCACGTCGGGGCTTTCTTTGTGGATTGGTGAATTAGCTAAAGGCTTCGGAGTGCTTCCCGTTATTCTGCTGATCTTCGCCATTGCTGCAGTGGTCTTATTGCTCACAGAATTTACGTCAAATACTGCCACCGCGGCTACCTTCCTGCCAATCATGGCCGGGGTAGCCATAGGTATTGGGCTTACGGCTTCGGGAGATCAGAATATTCTGCTGCTCACGATTCCAGTTGCGCTCTCCGCAACCTGCGCATTCATGCTGCCAGTGGCTACCCCACCTAATGCTATCGCCTATGGTTCTGGATACGTCAAAATTGGCGATATGATCAAGGGTGGTATCTGGTTGAATGTAATCGGAGTTGTACTCGTTACCCTTGTAACTTATTTCCTTGCAGTTCCTGCCTTTGGCCTCATTGTGCTGTAGGGATCTCATGAAATGGCCGTCTATTAGGCCATTTGCGAAAGTCTTTAGCTGCGGTGTAGTGTTTTACTTCGTTGCACCGCAGCGCAATTTTGCGCCCGTAGCTCAACGGATAGAGCATCTGACTACGGATCAGAAGGTTGGGGGTTCGAATCCCTCCGGGCGCACCATAAAAAGAAAACCCACTTCACACCAAGTCTGAAGTGGGTTTTCTTTTTGTTCTCGGGCCTCGCGGTAGAAGCTAGCTGGAGATGCCTTTATATGCTCCTGTCTGCCTGTTATTAGAGCACTTCGATGCGGGCACCAAGATTTTCGGCCTGAATAAGCTGATTGGCCCAATCGGTGCCGTCGTGGTGCAACCGGAAAACGGGGCGATTGGAGATCTTGGCGGGGCTGACAGACTGAGAGGCATTAAGACCTGAGCGCGCTTCAAAGCGCACGCGAGAGCGGTAACCACTATCGACTAAATCTTGAATTTCAGCCTGTGGTGGGCTCAGATGGGCACGAGCATCACGGAGAATTCTTAAACATTCATCGAGTGCCTCACCGAGGGCAAGATGGTTGGTCTCGCACATCGAACGAACCAAGGATGGTGATGTGCCGGCAACACGGGTGGCATCGCGAAAGGAACCAGCCGCAAGAGAGAGGGCGAGTGCCCCACCATTATCTCCCACGATCGCGAGGGCCTCAGCGAGAATATGAGGTAGATGGCTCACCCGTGCAACGGCCAGGTCATGGGCATGGACCCGAGCGGGTACCACCTCCGCCCCCACGAGAGTGGCCATATGCACCACATCAATCCAGAGACGTTTCCAGGTACGGCTAACCTCTGTTGAATCGACGAGGTGATCAAAGGTAACTACCCACACGGCGCGGCGAAAGAGCTCTGGGAAGGAAGCGTCCCACCCTGATTCGGCCGTGCCTGCCATGGGGTGCCCTCCCACGTAGCGGTCTTGCATATTCCGGCTTTTCACGAGGGCATATACTTCGCCTTTGACGCTGACGACATCGGTGAATCCGCAGTGCGGAGCATATTCATTCAAAGCGTCGAGTAGCGAGGCGACAGCGGGCATCGGAGTAGCGAGGACGATAAGAGCATTACTCTCCGCCGCGCGACTTAGAGCCTCGGTGAGATCCGTGGTCACATCAAAGCCTTCCGCGCGGGCCTTGCGGGTTGCAGACGGTGAACGGTTGTGGCCGAAGACGTCGACCCCGTGCTCGTGGAGGGCGCGCATGAGTGAGCCTCCGATCAGACCGAGGCCAAGAATGCAGACGGGACGGGAAATTTGGTTAATACTCACATGCTAAGTGTGGCACACAAGGACTAAGGTTGTTCGGTATGGAGCGTAATTTTGCCGTAACTGTCACCCGATCCGAATCGAACTGGCAGGTTCGACGGTTTTCTGAGGACTCTACCAATATCGAAACCGCCATTAAGGCTGTGCGCGGCTTGCGCGCGGAGTCTGCGGCCTTTGCCCTCTTATGTGTCGATGATGAGTACTTTGTCATCGTCCGTCCAACGCCGAGCCGCGTCCGACTCTTTCTTTCCGACGCCTCCATGGCAGCTGTCGATGACTTCGCCGCTTCGCTCCTCGAAGAGATGGATATTGATATACCCGATATTCCCGAGGAGGACTTTGCCGACACCGAAGGCTGGCCTGACGGCGATTTCGATATTCTAGCCGATCTTGGCATCAGCGAGCAGGTACTTTCTATCCTGTGCGATGAATCCGAGTGGTGGGCCTCTGAACAGCTGCAGAGCTTGTGTGAAGAATTAGGCTGCGAGGAGGAATTCAGTCGCGCCGTCGGTATGGATATCAGCGAATAGAGCGCCTGATGGATCCGCGCCCTCAGACCTCTCGCCCTGCAACGAGCAGTGTTGATCCACCAGTATTACCGCGCCCCGAGCACCAGCAGGGTGCAGAGACCTATATGCGCCGTGCTCTTGCTGAGGCCACGAGGTGCCCAGGTGTAGAGATCCCCGTGGGGGCGGTGGTGATCAATGCGGCCGGGGATGTTATTGGTATGGGGCATAATCGTCGGGAAACTGATCAGGACCCCTTCGGTCATGCCGAAATGATGGCATTAGCTCAAGCAGCGCAGCACCACGATGACGGGTGGCGCTTAACGGGATGTACCCTAGTAGTCACGCTTGAGCCTTGTGCCATGTGCGCGGGCGCGGCGGTTTCTGCTCGGATCGATCATATAATTTTTGGGGCCTTTGAGCCCAAGACCGGAGCGTGTGGCTCGTGGATTGATATCCCTCGGGCACCGCTAGCTGTCCACAGCCCGCAGGTTTCGGGTGGGGTGCTTGGCGATGAGTGCGCATCTCTCTTGCGCCAGTTTTTTCGTTCATTACGTTGATTCTGCAGGCTAGCGGTAGCTCATCCTGTGGATCTTCTTATAAAAGACGTAGCTCTTTTAGGAATTTAGGATTATAATGGGGCGTGCAGCTGTACCCAGCTGCTCTAGGATAAAAATCAGTATCGGCTCCCCTCGTCAATGACCGGTGTGGTAGCGGTACTGGAACTAAAGGAGCAATAATGTCTGATTTCGACAATACCGTTGACGACCTTAAAGGCAAGGCTAAGGAAGCCGCTGGTGACCTTACTGATAACGAGAGCCTCAAGGATGAGGGCAAGGCCGACCAGGTCGTTGCTGATGTTAAGGATGCCGTGCACAATGCCGGCGACAAGGTTAAAGAAGTAGCCGATAAGGTAATTGGTTCCTTCAAGAAGGACGACGAGAAGTAAATTCTCGCAAAGCTTATTTCGCCCTCCCACAGATTATGTGGGAGGGCGTTTTTATATAATTTGCCCCCGCGTTCCCCATCCCCTAAACTTTGCAAACGGTGGCGTGTCCGAGTGGCCGAAGGTGCTCGCCTCGAAAGCGAGTGTTGGGTAACCCCCAACCGCGGGTTCAAATCCCGCCGCCACCGCCAATAATGAGAGGGTCAGCTGTTTAATCGACAGCTGATCCTTTTCGTTTTAGAACCCCTAACCCGCAGGTCTGGTACCCATACTTACTCTAAACGCAGACCAGAAGCAGAAGAGAAGCAAAAGAGAAGCTCTGCCATCCAGGGTGAAGTAGTAGCATATGGGAGAAGGAATATACGCAGGGGAGAAAGGGAGCATTCGTGGCACGATTGCTGTACAGAATAGGCGTCTGGTCGTTTCGAGCGCGCTGGTTCGTTATTGTTGCGTGGTTGCTGATCCTAGGAGCACTCGGTGGATCAGCCTTTGCCTTCGAGAAGGGTTATAATGACGTCTTCGCCATCGAAGGAACCCAGGCTGAAAAAGCAACCGACCTGCTCGCGCGCAATTTCCCAGATCAAAAATCTCCCCTCGATTCCACCGGCGTCACCATTGCGTTCAAGGCTCCACCGGGGGAAAAGTTAACTGATCCTCAAAATTCCGCTGCCGTTGATGAGGTCGTGGAATATATCGAGAAGAACCTTGAAGGCCTCACGGATACGCAGCGCTTTGGTAATCCCGTCACCTTAAGCCCTCAACTGCAGAAATACGTGATCGAGGCGGCCACGGAACAGGGCTTTCCCGAGGAGAATGCGCGCCTAGACGCCCAGAATCTTGCACTGCTCAGTGCCGATGACACCATTGGTTATACGACATTTTCCTTTGATGTTCCCCTGCCCGCCGATGTCAGCGACGATCAGCGGGAAACGGTGGCGGTGGCTATGGATTTGGGTCGCGCCGCGGGCCTAGAAGTCGAGGCGGGTGGCCCGGGCTACGGCGACCCGATCGTGATCGAGGAAACCTCGGAGATCATCGGACTAGCCGTAGCGGCCATCATTCTCATCTTCACCTTCGGTTCCCTTGTCGCAGCCGGTATGCCCCTGTTGATCGCGGTGATGTCGGTCGCGTTGGGCTCACTCGCGGTCACCCTCGCAACGGCGTGGGTGCCCCTGAATAACATCACTCCCGTTCTCGCCGTCATGTTAGGTCTCGCTGTGGGTGTCGACTACGCCCTGTTTATCCTCTTTCGCTATCGAGAGGAACTCAAGCGCTATCCTCCCGAAGAAGCAGTCGGGATGGCGGTGGGCACCGCTGGGTCCGCGGTAGTCTTTGCAGGCCTGACTGTGATTGTTGCCCTTGTTGCACTGGCAGTGGCGAATATTCTCTTCCTCACCTATATGGGTCTAGCCGCAGCTTTAACTGTTCTTATTGCAGTGACGGTATCACTAACCATGCTGCCTGCAGTGCTCGGTGTGCTTGGCGATCGAGCCTTTAAGGGCCGGATTCCGTGGATTGAGAACCGCCGCAAACCAGCGGTCACCATGGGGCAACGCTGGGTTACTCTCGTGCATCGCTTCCCCGGAGTGGTCATCGCCGTGGTGATCTTCTTACTCGGCGCGCTCACTGCTCCAGGGCTCAATTTGCATCTCTCCCTGCCCTCTGATGGCCAATCGCCGTATGAGACGACGCAACGCAAACAAGCCGAATTACTCTACGAAGGTTTTGGTCCGGGTGCTGATGCTCAATTCCTCGTGGTCGCTGATGCCCATCAGGTCGATCCCGAAGCCGCTGTTCTCGCGCCCGTGGTGGCAGCCCAAGAAGCTGACCACAATCCCAGCACGGGTCCTTTTGACCGCAGCGCTGCGGCAGCCTTTGCCTCCTACCTCCATGTCATCCAAAAATTCTCGGTTAATCAAGATGTCAAGCATATCCAGATCGTCGAAGTATCCGATGATGGTAAAGCGGCTCAGATGCTACTCACCTCAGCGCGATCGAATATTGACCCCGCAACTAACGAGCTCATCAATGCGCTACGTGACCAAGAATCTGAGATAACAAAGAGCACAGGTATCACTACAGGAATCACCGGACTTGTGCCCGTGCAGCAGGATGTGGTTAACCGCCTAGCTGATGCGATGCCGTTATATCTCTTGATCGTAGTGGGTCTTGCCATCGTACTTTTACTCATAATCTTCCGCTCGGTGGTGGTGCCACTGATCGCTGGTCTTGGATTCTTGCTATCAGTAGGTGCCGCCTTCGGTGTCACTGTTCTCTTCTGGCAAGAGGGCCTATGGGGTCTGGTTGGGACGCCTGCACCCATTATCGCTTTTATGCCCATCTTCCTCATTGGCGTCTGTTTTGGGCTGGCGATGGATTATCAAGTATTCATTGTCTCGGCGATGCGGGAACATTATTCCCACAGTGCAGAGGGCGAAGATTCGCCCTATAACCGCAATGATGCCTCGGTCATTTTTGGCTTCACCCACAGTGCACGCGTGGTCACGGCTGCAGCGCTGATTATGATCGCCGTCTTTGCCGCTTTTATCGGACAACCGCTGCCCTTTATCAAGATCTTCGGTTTCGGACTCGGTGCCGGCGTACTTTTCGACGCTTTCTTAATTCGCATGGCATTTGTTCCCGCCGCTATGTTCATCTGCGGACGCGCAACCTGGTGGATGCCGGCATGGTTGGATAAGATCCTTCCGCATCTTGATGTTGAAGGCACGTCTCTAGAATCAGGACAGGACACCAAGAAGGCGGCGCGCGTCGATCTTTAAGGGTGCCATGCAGTAAACTGTCGACCATGGATTTGAGCTTTACTGTTGGCACTGAACTAGAACCTGCCCCGGGACGTCATGGTCGTACCGGGGTCATTCATACCCCGCATGGCGATATTGCTACCCCTGCTTTTATCCCAGTGGGAACAAAGGCCACGGTGAAGACTCTCACCCCAGAACAAGTGCGCGAAACTGGTGCCCAAGCGGTTTTGTCGAATGCTTATCACCTTTACCTCCAACCAGGTCCTGATATTGTCGACGAGGCTGGGGGAGTAGCTGCCTTCGAGAATTGGAACGGGCCAACCTATACAGATTCTGGTGGATTCCAAGTGATGAGCTTGGGAGTTGGTTTCAAGAAGGTTCTCGCCATGGATACTGCCCAGCTCACTGAGGGAGATATCCGGGCCAAGAAGAAAGACCGCTATGCGAATGTGGACGAAGATGGGGTAGATTTCCGCAGTGTTATCGATGGGTCGAGGCACCGCTTCACCCCAGAGAAATCAATGCAGATCCAACACCAGCTCGGTGCCGATATTATGTTCGCTTTCGATGAGCTGACTACTCTCGTTGACACCCGTCTTTACCAGGAGCAATCTGTAGAGCGTACCCACCGCTGGGCGCAACGTTGCTTAAGTGAACATGACCGACTGACGCGCGAGCGGGCGCACAAACCGAAGCAGTCCCTTTGGGGTGTGGTGCAGGGTGCGCAGTACGAAGACCTGCGGCGCAAGGCAACACGAGGTCTCATTGAATTATCTGCTGCGCACGAGGCGGAAGGAAAGCGCGGCTTTGGAGGGTTCGGTATTGGTGGCGCATTGGAAAAGGAGAATTTAGGGACCATTGTCGGCTGGGTCTGCGATGAATTACCGCGCGAAAAACCGCGCCATTTGCTGGGCATTTCCGAACCAGACGATCTTTTTACTGCCATCGAGGCCGGAGCCGATACCTTCGACTGTGTAGCCCCCACGAGGTTGGGGCGACGCGGAGGTGTGTACACCCTTGATGGGCGCGTTAATCTCACAGCCGCACCGTATAAACGCGATTTTAGGCCGGTCGATGAGGAATTCGGCGGATACCTTTCGGAAAATTATACGCGCGCCTATATCCATCACCTGTTCAAGGCCAAGGAATTCCTCGGAGGAACATTATGCACCATGCACAATGTGACTTTTATGGTGCGACTCGTTGACAATATTCGAGCCTCCATCGACGGTGGATATTACAACGAGTTCAAGGAAGAATTCCTCGGCCGCTATTATGCTAAGAAGTCCACGGCTTCAGGTTCTTAGGATACCGCGACGTATCAACTGTGCTGGATACCTCGGGGGTGAGGTCTGCGATGCCATCACCAAGGGTGACCAGATTATCGTGGGAGACAATACGTACCGTTTCGCCCCTGGTGTCAACGCTGATATCCCCGAGGGTGATCAGCGCATTATGGGGAAGATTCTCTTCGGCCTTGCCTAGGCGCGGGGCGAACCAGTCCACATCGAGTTCTGGCGGGAATTTTAGAGAGCCCTTAATATAGTTCCCCCTCCCAGCTCCGGTGGTGGTTGGCCATGGGTCGAAGCCGCTATGATCCTCACAGATGAAGTTCTCCGCGTTCTCAAAATCACAGTAGATTTCGTGATCGCCCATGGGTATGCCAAGGACCTTAGCCATATCCGCCTGGGCGCTGATCACTTTATGGTGTGCATTACCGCGCAAGGATGCAGGAGTGATATCTGCTGGTGGGGCCGTAGTGAAATCGAGGTGGAGGGGAGTGGATTGTAGGTCGCCTTCGAGATCAACGCCGTTGTTTAAAAGTCGGTACCTGATGGTGCTGCCGTCAACGGTTGCGCTGATGAGCCCAGTTTCGCTGTGAATATCGGAAAGGCTCTGCGCCAGGAAATAGGGTGCATCGGTAATAAGTTTATCGTGGCTAAAGAGCAGCATACTCTCGCGGCGTGACCCCGGTTGGCTCAGGTTTTCATTGTTGAGGTTGCCCTCGAGTACTACCCAACTGAGTGGTTGGCACGGGTCGAAGTGATTATCACGCACCCGAAATTCAAAAACCTGATTGTCTGTATCCGAGGTGCGGATGATCTTGTGGGGCAGCCAGACGCCGAGTGCGGTTTCGGCGAGATCGAGAGTGGAATAGGGGCAGCCTGGGGTGCTCTCGGCACTGATCATTCCTTGATCGGGGGAGGAGCAAGCGGTGAGTATGAGGGCGAATCCGGTGATGACGAATGTCTTCGCGCGCATGAGGGTTCTTCTTTCTTTGTTTTCCTAAAAGCGTGCCAGAGATTATGCTAGCGCTAATGGAAATGCATATATTCGGATATATGGATATCACCTGCGCACATTCGCCCAATGGTGGCGAAGAGCATAGTGTGATAATGACAATAGAAAAAAGCGGTTGTGGCTTGTAGAATGCGTTAGTGAAAAACTCAGCCCTTCCCGCGCTATTTGATTATCGTTTACAATAAGCAACCGTGGATTATCTCAAGCGACAACTGGAAATGGGTGTCGAGGCGGATCAAATAATGCGCCTTGGCACCATGCTCCTCTGCTCTGGCACCGGCGGTTATCGCGTGGTGCGCGCCATGAAACGCGCCGCTCGCTCGATCGGCTTCGATGATCTCGCCGTCGTCGTCAATATTGACTCGCTTGTGTGCACCTTCTACAAAGGCAGCGAATTTCGCACCCTGGTATCCTCGAACGCCGTGCTCGCGATTAATTCCTCGCGCATCGAAGCGATTGAGGATTTTACCCATAACCGCCTGCACCACCCAATTACGCTCGGGGAATTGCAGGCCACCCTCGATTGGATCGAACAGGTTACCGGGCCTCGGTGGAGCTGGTGGGAGAAAGCTCTCGCGGCAGGGCTAGCCTGTGCTGGCTTCGCTTTGCTGAACCACTTTCTCCTGCTTACCTCGGCGATCGTGGCGGTGGCCGCGGGCATTGGTCAGATAGTGCGTGGGCTGCTAGCGCACCGGCATTTTAATCACCTTGGAACCACAGCCATTGCGGGCGTGATATCGAGCTTGGTGTTCTTTGGCTTAGGGTTACTCGCTTTTCACCAGGGAATTATCGGCCGCGATCAGCTTTCAGCTGGATATGTAGCGAGTGTGCTCTACCTGATTCCCGGGTTCCCACTCTTCGCAGCCCTGCTTGACTTGGCGCGCTTTGATATCACTGCTGGCTTCTCTCGATTGATTTATGCCATCCAGATCAGCCTCGCTGCCACCTTCGCCGTGACCATGACGGGTCTCGCTATCAGCCTCAATCCCTCACACCCTATCTATTATGAGACGGGATTAAAGTGGTTCGGGATCGCTACCGTTGCTAGCTTCTTTGGTATCGCCGGTTTCGCGGTGCTCTTTAATTCATCACGGCGGATGATTGTGCTGGCAGCAAGCCTAGGTACGGTGGTGAACTTAGTGCGCTTGGCACTCGTAGAACTAGGGTATCCACTTTTCCTCTGTGCCTTTATTGGAGGGCTCCTTATTGGGTTGATGGGGCCGGCATTAGTGGGGCGCTTTGATATACCGCGTATTACTATGACGGTGCCTGCCTCTGTCATTATGATCCCAGGTCCTATGATGTACCGTGCGGTGTATGGATTAGTGAGTCACGATATCTCCAGCGCCATTGCAAATGCCGTGGATGCGGGATTGGTTATCTTCTTTATCGCGGGCGGCTTGTCGGTAGCTCGAATGGCCACCGATAAGGATTGGGCCTTTGGGCATCCGATCGATTTCCGCAAAAAATTGGTTTAGGGCTATGCCCTTGCTCACAAAAGATAGCATCTGTGCTTTGGGGCATTGACATATGTTCGATCCGTGGCTTAACTGGTTGCTAAAGGGTCAATCAACCCAGACAACCCTCATATAACCCCACACAGCCAAGGAGGAACCATGGCCGAGAAGAGCACCCCACATATCAATCCTAAAGGCGTCGATATCGCCGAGACCATTCTTTTGCCCGGCGACCCACTACGCGCCAAATTCATTGCCGATACCTACCTCGACGATGTCGTGCAATTCAATGAAGTCCGCAATATGCTCGGCTTCACTGGCACCTACCAAGGAACCCCAGTCTCGGTCATGGGATCCGGCATGGGAATGCCGTCAATTGGCATCTATGCCTACGAACTCATCAATTTCTTTGGCACGAAAAAAGTCATCCGGGTAGGCTCCATCGGCGCGATGCAGGAAAATATCAATCTCTACGATGTCATCGTTGGCGCATCTGCGTCTACCGACTCCAATTTCATGTCGCAGTACAATATCCCAGGTACCTACGCTCCTACCGCGTCCTGGAAGCTCCTCAAGGCAGTGACCGATCAGGCAGCAGAGCAGAATGTACCTGTACATGTGGGCAATATTCTTTCTTCCGATATCTTCTATAACGACGACGAAACTGTCAACGCCCGCTGGGCTCGAATGGGCGTGCTGGGTGTCGAAATGGAATCTGCAGCCCTCTATGCCATCGCTGCGCGCGCCGGGGTCGATGCCCTTGGTATTTTCACCACCTCCGACAACCTCATTACCGGTGCCCGCGCCACTGCTGACGAGCGTCAAAATGCCTTCACTCAAATGATGGAATTAGCTTTGCCGTTGGCTAAGCTCTAAGCGTTCAACCCGTCCTATTGGCTCGTTATCAAAGGGTAGTTTATGAAAACCTCTACCGGCAGTGCTCCTGCCTCACCAGCGCTTAACCCCAAAGCCGCGGTACCCGTATTGCTCTTCTCCTTCGTTTTCTGCCTGGTGGTCGACAACGGATTCAAAACCATGACCGGCCCTATGGCTGAAGGCTTAGGCATCGCTCCCAATGTTGCCAGCCTACAAGCCTCCCTCGCGGGTGTGATTATTGGTATCGGCGCCGTTGTCTACGCTGCGCTCGCTGATTCTATCTCCATTCGCAAGCTCATGATCGTCGGCGTTATTCTTACTACCGTCGGCTCGCTCATGGCTTTCTTCTTCTCCACTATCTGGCCCATGGTGCTACTCGGCCGCATTGTACAAACCGCTGGTCTCGCCTCCGCAGAGACCTTATACGTGATCTACGTAACCAAGCACTTAGAAGAGAAAGATCAGAAGACCTACCTCGGCTTCTCCACTGCGGCCTTCCAGTCAGGCTTACTCATTGGCGCCTTGACCTCAGGCTTCATCTCCACCTATATCTCATGGACCGCGATGTTCTTGGTACCACTGGTACTCATCCTCACCGTTCCCTTCCTGATAAAGAATGTTCCTGAGGAAGTCTCTACAGATGGTTCACTCGATCTCTACGGATTAATCCTCATCGCGGTCTTCGCTGCCTCGTTAACGATGTTCCTCCAAGCCTATAACCCGATCTGGCTTGTTATGGCCATTGCTGGTATTGCGCTTTTCGCCTTCCACGTGGTCAAGGGCAAGGCCCCGCTAGTAACGGTGGAATTTTTCAAAAACCAACGCTACGTCTGGGCAATCGCACTGGTCTTTATTATCTACTCCACCCAATTAGGCTATATCTTCCTCTTGCCCTTCGCCGGCAGTGATCTCTACGGATTAAGCCAGGATAGAAGCGCCATGCTGATGATTCCAGGCTATGTCTGCGCCATTATCGTCGGCGTGTTATCGGGAAAGATCGGACGGGTGCTCAATTCCCGGATCACCATTTTGATTGCGCTCGCCTCAATTATCGCGGCCTTGCTGTTGGGAGTCCTAGCTATTGAGGTCTCTATTTGGGTGATGGTATTCTCCATCGTGCTCTTTGCCTCTGGTTTTGCCCTGCTCTATGCCCCCTTGGTGAAGACCGCCTTGAGCAATATCCCCGCCGCTAAGTCGGGTATTGCGATCGGTTTCTACAACCTCACTATTAATATTGGCATCCCGCTTGGCATCGCCTATACTGCGCGCCTCCAGGCAACGGATCTAAGCTATAACTCGATTCTTTTAGTGCTGGCACTCATTGCCGCCTTCGGCACCGCAATGTATTTTATGGCGGATTATTTCATGAGCGTGAAGGAAAAACGCGCTGCATAGAAAAATTCCCTCTCAATACGAGAGGGAATTTTTTATTCGTTGATCAGCTCGCGCTGCTTGACCAGGGCGATCACTCGATAAGTAACTGGCATAACAAGAATCTCCACTCCGGTTTTCCATAAGAAGCCCACGAGAACATAATTAGCCGTATCCCCCACGGTGCTAATGCCAATAACAGGTGCTGCAATCAAGCAAAAAATTAACGTATCACCGAATTCTCCCAGGACCGTTGACCCTAATAACCGCTTCCATAGTCCGTGCTCGCCAAGACGATCTTTCATCCAGGTCAACAACCAAGCATTCAATAATTGCCCCACCGCATATCCGGCGAGCGAAGCTACGACGATCTGAGGCACCAATCCTAAGGTAGTAGCGAAGGCCTCCTGGCCAACGTAGAAATCCGCGGCGGGCAATGCAATGGCGATATAAAAACTCACCACCGTCAGTAGCATCGCCGCAAAACCTGTCCAGATCGCTCGTCTCGCCGCTCTAAACCCATAACACTCGCTCAAGACATCGCCGATAATATACGCCGCGGGAAAGAGGAAAAAGGCCCCGTCCGTCACCAGTGGACCCATCATCACGCCTTTGGTCGACGTGATATTCGAAATGATGAAAATAGTGACAAAGAGTGCCAAGAGCACAGGATAAGCACTTGATGGGGTGGGGATATAACGTGACATGGAAAAGATTCTACGATAAGACTATGAGCACCCCCACTTCTGCAGCCGGCCGCTATGCCCCTAGCCCCAGTGGCGACCTCCACTTCGGTAATCTGCGCACTGCCACTCTTGCATGGTTGTTCGCCCGGCAATCGGGGCGGCGGTTTCTGCTTCGTGTTGAAGATATTGATACCCAACGATCATCCATGGATTCAGCTTTGCGCCAGATTGAGGATCTTTGTGCCCTCGGCCTCGATTTCGATGGAAGCGTCCTGTACCAGCACGATCGCTTCTCCGCCTATTCTCAGGCTTTGGAGAAATTGCCCTATTATGAGTGCTATTGTTCGCGCAAGGATATCGCTGAGGCTTCTTCTGCTCCCCACATTATCCCCGGCCACTACCCTGGTACCTGCCGCGATCTTAGCGCCGAGGTGCGTGAAAAGAAGCGGGCCGAATTAGCCACCTCAAATCGCGTTCCCGCACTGCGCCTGCGTGCGCAGGTGAGCCAGTGGGATATAACAGATTACTATGCGGGCACTGTTCGCGGACCGGTGGATGATATGATTCTGCGCCGCGGCGGTCAGAGTCCTGATTGGGCCTATAATTTGGCGGTCGTAGTTGATGATGCCTATCAAGGTGTTGATCAAATCGTGCGCGGCGATGACCTCTTAAGTTCCGCTCCCCGCCAAGCCTACCTCGCGCACCTTTTAGGGTTTGAGGTACCGGAATTCGTCCACGTCCCGCTGGTCCTTAATAGCAAAAGACAGCGTCTTGCAAAGAGAGACGGGGCAGTGACCTTCCGGGAGATGGAGGATGTTTTTCCCCGCATCGCACGTTCGATCGGAGTCGATGCCCGTACCCCTGAGGAATTGCTTAATGCCTTTGATCCTCAGACCTTATCGCGCGAGCCCTATATCTTTTTCGGTTAAGGAATATATGCAGGGTAGCTATGATAACGGTACTTTTCCCTGTTCTTGGCACTGCTTAGATTGTTCCCAGGACGCACCGTGTCACGAATTTTTCTCTCTTATGAAGGAAATCCCTATGGTTGCTATTATCCAGGCCCTTGCCGGCATTATTCTTGCCATAATCATTGGACTTGCCGGTTTCTCCAGCTCAGGCGAGCTAAAAAGTTCGGAGAGATTTACCCCCAACGATGCTGTTGCGCCGAACTGGGAGGTGAATCTTCCTCATACGGCTCACCCAGTGACGCCTGAGCAATTAGATCAGGTGCGCCGCGGCACGTGGTACTTAGATATCACAGGAGATACATCAGAGTATTATTTACAATTCGGCGAATATTTTAAGGATCTTTCAGAGGATGCTAAGCCCTTCCCGACAGCTGATCTGCCAGGGGATACTCAGTTCATAGATTATCCCTACGATTGCAATGCCTCGACCCGCTGGGCTCATTTTCAGGAAGATCGTCTGATTGCCCTAGGGGCTTTTTCTACCCGCGTGGGTTGCCCTGCCTTTACATACGGTCAGCTTATTGCCCGGTATATGGAGCAGGGGCCGCGCGCGTACCTTGATGCGGAGGGGCGGCTGTATCTTGCGGTTGATGGCAAAGCCCTCGCGTATCGACGCTAAACCAGCACAAGGGATTCTCTTCGCTTGCTATGGCTGGGCACTCACAGTAGGTGTATACAACTGGTGGCAGGGGATAGTCACGATGACACCATAAGAGGCATCATTAGAGGCTGAGTGTGGATATGCCCCTAGTTCTTTTTGGCCCCTTGGGCAGCGTACTAGATCATTACGGTTAGGGCGCGAAGCTTCGGGCATGACTCATGCTTCGATGCTTAGTAGTGGATTTGGATTAACCATGAGGGTAGCGGTCTTTGGCTAAGCGAAAACCCCCTGATATTCCTATCAGGGGGTAATGGCGGAGGATGTGGGATTTGAACCCACGAGGGGCGTTAGCCCCGCACGCGTTCCAGGCGTGTGACATAGGCCGCTAGTCGAATCCTCCAGAACACTGAAAAACGTTGGAAAACGAAAACCAATGTACCGTGCAATACTCTACACAATGCCCAAGCGAGGGAACAAACTCAATGCTAGACGCCGTGATCTCGCCATGCAGTTGGTCAATTGGCAAGGGGTCGGTTAGAGTTAGTTCTAGGACTTCGTATGGCGTTTATCCCATGAACTCCCCCAGGGCAGGAATGCAGCAAGGGTCAGTGGGCTCTGGCGGGTGTACGGAGTCCCCTTTATTTTCCTCTTCAGAGGCATTACTGTTCGTAATTGGAAGTAAATGCCAATCTGTGGAAGGTGCTGCACATGCCCTTGATCAATGACAATGCTGATCGTCTCGTCTCTTCCTTGAAAGAATTCCAAGCGGAGTACGACAAACTCAAAGGGCGTCACCTGGCCCTCGACCTCACCCGCGGAAAACCATCTCAAGAACAATTAGATTTTTCCAACGAGCTGCTTTCACTTCCCGGTGCTAACTACCACGCCAATGATGGCACTGATTGCCGAAATTATGGTGGCTTATATGGCATCGATGATATCCGCGCACTCTGGGCCGAGGTCCTCGGGGTGGATCCACGCAATATTATCGCCGGCGACGCCTCGAGTCTCAATATCGAATTTGACCTCATCTCATGGGCCTATGCCTTCGGTACTCAGGATTCTCCCCGCCCGTGGTGTGAGGAAGATACTATCAAGTGGCTGTGCCCGGTACCTGGCTATGATCGTCACTTCACCATCACGGAGAAATTTGGCTTCGATATGATTCCAGTTCCCATGACGGAGCACGGCCCAGATATGGATATTGTCAAGGAACTCGTCAAAGATCCCGCCGTCAAGGGCATGTGGACAGTTCCGATTTTCGGTAATCCCACCGGCATTAGCTTTAGCAAAGAGGTCTGTGCCGAGTTAGCGGCAATGGATACCGCTGCTAAGGACTTTAGAATCATGTGGGATAACGCTTATGCGGTCCACACTCTCACTGATCAATTCCCAGAGAATCCAGATGTCCTAACCTTGGCAGCGCAGGCAGGAAACCCAAACCGCTTCTGGTATGTAAGCTCAACCTCGAAGATCACCCACGCGGGTTCTGGTGTCTCCTTCTTTGCCTCGTCTGAAGATAATCTGAAATGGTACGGCGAGATCGCCAATGTGCGCGGAATCGGCCCCAATAAAATCAACCAGCTGGCCCATACCTATTTCTTCCACGATGCCCATGGAGTGCGCGAGCATATGCACAAGCATGCAGCATCGCTCAGCCCGAAATTTGAGAAAGTTCTCGAAATTCTCTCCTCGCGTCTGGGTGATTACCACGTGGCTTCCTGGACGACCCCTCAAGGCGGCTACTTTATTTCCCTCGACGTCATTGACGGCACCGCAGCGCGCGTGGTGGAGCTCGCCAAAGAAGCCGGCATAGCGCTCACCGCGGCAGGTTCTTCCTTCCCCCTCAAGCACGACCCGGATGACCGCAATATACGTCTCGCCCCCTCACTGCCACCCGTAGCCGAACTCGAGGTAGCCATGGACGGCGTGGCTACCTGTGTATTGCTCGCCGCCGCGGAAAAGGCTCAAGCAGCGCTCGATCGTGTTTAATCTTGATGAATCGATAGCGTGGATCAGTCAGCTCTTTCCCACTCCGCTCAGTTATGTAACCTCCGATGTTACACACCTGAGTCTCGCGAGTGGATCCATGGGGGAGCAGCATATAGTGAGCACGCTCGACCTCCACGAGCATGATCAGTTTTTGCAGGCTGACGGCCGAGATATCCGCTGCGAGATTTTCAGTATAAGTGTGCATCAGCCCACCGATATGTTGCCTGTGGTCGATGCGGCAGCGAAATTACTTCTTGATTCTCGCGGCGCGATTCCCGCTCACCCAGGTACCATCGTGCCCGGTATTCTCAATCGCCCGGAGTTTAGTGTGCAGCACGGTCTTCTCATCTCCCCCTCGGTATGGGGTGAGAAGGTTCCCATGCTGCACACCGGAGAGGTTACAACCCTGATGCTGCAACTAATCCTGATCAACTCTGCGGAGTTAAAGATAGCCAAAGAAGAGGGTATTGCGGCCTTGCAGCAGCGCATGCTTCATGCTGGGGTGAATCTTCTTAGCTGGTCGAGGTAGTGCGGTAGGCTTAAAGCTGTGGCTTTATATCGTAAATACCGTCCGGGTTCTTTCGGTGAATTACTGGGCCAGGATCAAGTAACCATCCCGTTATCACGGGCGCTTGATAATGGTCGCATTAACCACGCCTATCTCTTCTCGGGGCCAAGGGGCTGCGGTAAGACGTCCTCGGCGCGCATTATGGCGCGCAGTCTTAACTGTGTAAAGGGTCCAACGTCTCATCCCTGCGGAGTATGCCCCTCATGTGTAGCACTGGCCCCCAATGGGTCCGGGACTCTCGATGTGACCGAGCTGGATGCCGCTAGTAATAACAGCGTCGACGATATGCGTGAGCTCAGAGATCGCGCCATGTATGCTCCTGCGGAGTCACGGTACCGTATTTTTATTATCGACGAAGCGCATATGGTTACCAGGCAGGGATCGAATGCCCTGCTTAAGATCGTGGAGGAACCACCCGAGCACCTCATTTTTATCTTCGCCACCACCGAACCGGAGAAGGTCATTTCCACAATCCGTTCGCGTACCCACCACTATCCATTCCGCCTCTTAAGCCCCCAGGCGATGCGCACTCTCTTAGAGCGCACCGTAGCGGCCGAGGGGATGACGGTGGAAGACTCCGTCTACCCGTTGGTGATACGACAGGGTGGCGGTTCGCCGCGCGATACTCTTTCGGTTCTCGATCAACTTTTCGCAGGCGCCGGCCCCGAGGGGCTGACCTATGAACAGGCACGCTTGGTGCTCGGCGCTACCGATGAAGCCTTAATCGATAGCTCCATCGAAGCCTTAGCCAATCATGATAGTGCCCAACTATTTCGCACCGTCGATACCATCATCGAAGCTGGTCTCTCACCGCGCCGCTTTGCCGAAGACTTACTTGATCGCCTGCGAGATCTGATCGTTATCCAGGCTGTGCCTCAAGCCGTGGAATCAGGGCTGGTCGATGCCCCTACCGATCGCGGTCAGACCCTTCTTGATCAAGCTGAAGCCTTTGATAAGCGCATACTGCCGCAGATAGCGGGTATCTTCAACGACGGTCTGAGTTCCATCAAAGGTGCCACCAGTCCGCGATTATTGCTGGAAATCCTGTGCGCCAAGATGTTAGTCAATATGCAGCCACCTGCGGAGATTAACGATGATATTCCGCGGTATCGACGCCGTGCTGGTGCTCCAGCAGCGCCCGTTGCGAAAAAAGATCCGGCCCCTATAGCGGCCAAGAATCCGGCGCTAAAACCAGAAGACTCTACGCCAGCGGCGACCCGCGAGGGCGCACATACTCCGCACGAATCCGCCCCAGCCGCACCGCCAGAAGTCATACCCGAACCCGCACAGCCAGCGCCATCGCCCGATTATGAGGCGCAGTATGAAAAAATCTCTGCGCAGTGGCAGACAATTCGCTCCCTCGCCGCAGCAGATAGCCAGGTGCTCGGAATCTTGCTCACGGAGGCCTATCCTATGGGGGTCCGAGATGGTCAGCTCATCCTCGGACACACCACCGGAGCATTAGCTAATCGCCTCAATGCTGGTGTTCACGCCACTGCTCTCAAGCAGGCTGTCAAAAAACAGACTGGACTGGAGCTCACAATCAAGTGCGAGGTGGCGATTGACCCAAAAGAACTAGGGTTTAGCCACCCAACTCGCAAGGCTGCGCCGGTGTGGACACCTACAGAAGAGTCCGCTGAGGAGGTTAAACCACCGGCTAAAGACACTCCGCTGCCGAACGAGGACACTCAACCACCAGCAAAAGATACCCGTCCATCGAGTGAGGATATCCACCCACCAGCGGAGGATGATATCCCCCTTCCCCCGGAACCAGAAGAAGATCCGTGGGGGGAACCAGCCGCACTCGGTGGCGAACCGGAGGACTATCTGGGTGAGAATGTAGATCCACTACAGCCTGAGAGCGTATCCCCAGACTCGCACACTCACGCGCACGCGGATACAGACACTGACACAGACACGGACGTGCTCGCAGACGCTCCCGAGGACATCGATGCCGAATCCGGTGACGAGGAATCGGCACTTATGGATGAAGCGGCGAGTGAACCAGGTAGCCATGACCATCGCAGCGCATTGGCGTATGCCATGGATCTTCTCGCCCAGGAACTCGGCGCTAAACCGGTATAACGGGTAGGATAAAATTTCTATAAGAGAACGTACGAAAGGTTAGTTATCATGGGTCAACCCGATATGTCACAACTGCTCGCCCACGCTCAGGCTATGCAATCCAAATTGCAGGCTGCGCAGGAGGAAATCCTCGCCTCGGTCGTTGAGGGTGATGCTGGCAATGGCCTGGTTAAGGCCACCATCGACGGCACCGGCAAGCTCAAGGCTCTGGAGATCAATCCCGAGGTCGTCGATGCCGACGATATTGATACACTGCAAGATCTGATCATCGGTGCTTTTAATAACGCGCATACCAAGCTCGCCACCATTGCTGAGGAGAAGATGGGCCCACTTAACCAGGGCCTTGATGGCATGGGTGGCCTCTTCTAAGACACCAGATCAACGCACCCGTTCCTTGCTCAAGGGGCGGGTGCGTTAGACTGACGTAGTTATGTTTGAAGGACCGGTTCAAGACCTCATCGACGAGCTCTCGCGGCTGCCTGGTATTGGCCCGAAGAGTGCCCAACGGATTGCCTTTTATCTTCTCCACGTCGAACCCGCTGATATCACGAGGCTCCAAAATGCCCTTGGTGCGGTACGCGACGGGGTGAGTTTTTGCCGTATTTGCTGCAATATCTCCGCTGATGAAGTCTGTCGAATCTGCGCAAGTGAGCGCCGCGACACCGGTCTGATTTGTGTGGTTGAGGAACCAAAAGATATTCAGGTGCTCGAGCGCACCGGTGAATTCAATGGCCGCTACCATGTCCTAGGGGGCTCGCTGGATCCCATCAATAGTATTGGGCCTAAGGACCTGACCGTCACCGAGCTCCTACAGCGCATCGGTGGGGTTTTGCCCGACAAAGATGAATCAGCGCAACCCCCAACAATTCACGAAGTTATCCTAGCCACCGACCCCAATACTGAAGGGGAAGCAACCGCAGCGTATCTGCTCAGACTGCTGAAGGATTTTCCCGATCTTATTATCTCCCGACTGGCCTCAGGTATGCCGCTGGGGGGAGATCTTGAATTTGTTGACGAGCTCACCCTCTCGAGGGCACTGACGGGCCGACTACGGTTGGGCTAGAGCTTAAACGCTGAGTCGTTCTTTACGGAGACGCTCAACCACAGGAATATCTAAAGGCTCGAGGTCAAATCCCACAGCTTTGCTCAGTAAGAGATCCGCGAGGCGTGGGTTTCGAGCGAGCACAGGTCCGTGCATATAGGTAGCGATCACAGAGCCTTGGATAGCTCCCTCAACCGTGCCATCATTTCCTACACCGCGCTTTATAGTAGCGAGCGGGCGGGCGTCGGGGCCGAGGACAGTCTTACCCATATGGTTTTCGAATCCAGTCAGTGGCTCATCAACGCCAGGAATAGTGGCCGTGGAGCGTATCTCGCCGATGGCGCGCTGGGGCAAGGCGGTGGTGCTGGCGTCGATTAGCGCAGCTCCGATTATTTCTTTATCGGCGGCTCGAAATTTTTCACCTAAAACTTGGAAGCCGGCACACACGGCGAGTACCTGGGCGCCAGAATCCACTGCGCGGTGGAGGCCGCGATCGTTATTGATATGCTCGGCGGCAAGAATCTGGGCGGTGTCTTCACCTCCTCCGAGGCAGTAAATATCGAGGCTTTCGGGGATTTTCTCCCCCAAGTGAATGCTGACGATTTCGGCGTCGATCCCGCGCATCCGGGCGCGTTGTTGCACAATCAGGGCATTACCGTTATCGCCGTAGGTGCCCAGGACGTCAGGCAAAATGAGACCGATGCTGAGTTTAGACATGGAGTAACGCTTTCTTCAGATCGCGGAAGGCAGTGTAATTAGCTAGGACCTCAACCCGGCCTGGGGGACATGATTGCACAGCGTGCAGCATATCGTGGATGAGCTCGTGATCAATCTCGGCATAGGTTAGCCGGACCGCGAGATCGGTGCCACGTTCACCAGAGGCCTTCACAACCACGTCTCCAAAGTCCTCGAAGCGCACATCCCAGAGCCAGGAAAGATCTTCTCCATCGGCGACCTGACCATTGACCGCTATCACCAACCCAGCGGCGCTGCGATCAACCATATTCATCGCCTCCTGCCATCCAGCAGGATTCTTAGCGAGAAGAAGATGGACTTTGTGGCTTCCAATATCAATGGTGGAGTAGCGCCCAGCAACATCGTCGACTGTCTCCACCGCAGCGATGGCCTCGTTGAGGGGTATATCAAAAATAGTGGTAGCGGCGGCGATGGCCTGGGCTGCATTTCCGCGGTTAGCCATGCCAGGCAGGCTGAGGTGCAAAGATTTATGGCCATCGGGGCAGATGAGTGCGTGCGGGTCTACCGACCACTCCGGTTCGTGGCGGCTAAAAGTGGAGCCGTCAGGAAGGGGTTTGGCAGCGTGCCAGTGTGTACCTTCGTGGACGATATGACCACCAGTGCGGGGGCAGGAGAGAGAATCGCCCTGCCAGCTACTACCCGCCGACACCCACACCACGCGCTGGGCTGCTAGGCCGATCGAAGAAACCAGAACATCATCGCAATTGGCTATCACCGTCATCTCAGGGTGGGCTGCCACGCTTTCGCGTAAGGCTCGCTCGACCTTATTGATCTCACCAACACGGTCAAGCTGATCTCGCGATAAATTAAGCACGATCAAACATTCGGGCTGGAGCCTGTCAACAACTTTTGGCACGTGGAGTTCATCCACCTCGAGGACTAAATGGCTCGCAGCTGTGCCGGCGAGGAGCGCTGAGATAATACCAGCGTCCATATTATCGCCACCGTCATTAGTTGCCACCTGGTACCGGGTGCGCAAAGCGGTAGCCAACATCCTCGTGGTGGTGGATTTGCCGTTGGTGCCGGTGATAATAGCCACAGGTCGCTCGCCGGAGAGGTGGCGCATAATATCTGGGTCGATTTTCTCTGCAACAAGGCCACCAATCATGCCCCCGGAGCCGCGCCCTGTGGCCCGCGATAAATAGGTAGCCAGTCCTGCTATTTTCGTAGCCACCAGAGTCTGCGCCTGCACACACGCTTGAGGTAGTTTCATGGTGCTTTATCCTAGTCTCCGTTTTGCGCTCGGTGCACGTCGTGCGCCAGGTGCATAAATTCTTCATCACCAAGGAGCGGGATAGCTTTGCGGGTGGCGTGCATCGATTTTCCATTGAAGCCTTCACGAAGATTACACACGAGGAACGAGGCGGTGCGGGTAATCTTCTCGGAATATTTCATGCCTAGACCCAAACCAGTCTCGATAATGAGATCGGGATCGATCGTGGTCTCTGGGGCAACAGAGAACTCCATTCCAGCTTGGAGCCCACGATGGGGGGTATAAACACCCGGGTTCTCTATCTCAGCTGGTTGCTCAGCGGCGTCTACGCGAATGGTGGAGCGCTGCAATCCAAATTCGTCCGCACACAAGTGGGCAGGGTCGCGGAGAATAAAATAGCCGGCGTGGTAAAGCTTGACGACTAAGTGCGTTAATTCACGGCTCGTGGTCATCTCATTGAGATGGGCGCGTTCGGTGCTAGCAGCTGCGGGTGAACTCGCGATACCTGCAATATGAGCTACTGCGCGGAGCCGCGGATCAGGAATAACGAGTGCTTTCCGACGTGCCCCAGCAAGGGTATCGGCGATAGCGATGGGGCGGGGGATATGTCCCACGCGCTGCCGGCGCTTCCCGCGCTTCGATGTGCGGCTACGGTTGCGCCGAGCGGCATGAGCCATAGCGCGCCGAGCCTCTTCGTAGAGGAACCCCCAAACATAGGGAGCATTGTGCACAATTAAGGTGCGGCCATCGATGAGCTTATCGAGTGTCTTCAGAACCCCGGAAAAGGGCCTATTCCCTGCAATATCCGCTGCGGTTAGACCATGTAAATGGCGAGGACCTGGATCGCCACCGGGATTGACTACTGCATGGAATTCTTCGGCTATATGGCCAGAGGAATCTAGAACTAAGGCATCGATAGAGACGATATGAGCTGTTTTAGGGTGTATCCCTGTTGTCTGAATGCTCACCGCTATATAGGGTGTGCGAGCTATGAGTTCATTGCGCTCGCGTTCACGCTCTGCTTTTTTGCGCTCGCGTTCTGCTAACTCGGCCTCAGTGGGCTGCGGACGCGGCTGGGATTTCTTCTGAGAATACCGACGATGACGTCGCTTTTTCGGGCGCTCCACCTCGACGATCACCTCAGATTTATTCACAACTACTCATTCTAGCGGCTACCGCTTGACCACCGCTATACCAGCACGTCATTTCTTCCAGTGGTGGCCACATCAACCACAGACTATGTGGCCACGGTAGTGGCGGTGCCATGGTGGAGGAATCGGACGGCAGTCATTGGACAACCATGAGGGGGCTGAGGGTAATTCTCAGCTTGGTTAGTGAGATGGTTGAGGTCAGGCGCAACCGATGGCGTGGTGATATCAGATGGATAGGCTACAGTTCTTTACTGATGAGCCTTCCGAGCCTCTTGCTTATAGCCCGACCCCAAGGAAAGAATATGGTGCGCATCCCACCGCGGATAAAAACTTTGTGGCTTCCCGCCACTGTCCTGAGTGCGATGGCACTTGTCATACATCTCAGTAGCATGTGGATCTTTTCGTGGGCTCACAGCCTCAAACAGGGGTACTCGGCACTTTTCGCATTCCTGAAAGCCTTCGACTCCACTGCGATGCATCGCATTGATTGGGATGCTCGGCACTATATGGATATCGCTCGGTATGGCTATTTCGCCGCCACTCACATGGGGGAGGCTGACCCTCAGATCTATGAGACTCGTCTTGCTTTCTTCCCCGGCCTGCCCTTATTGATGCGCTGGGGAAGCGAGATAACGGGATTAGGCGTAGTGACCATTGGGTTGAGTATTACATTTATTGCCACCGTGATTCTCAGCGCTGGGCTCATCACACTTGCCACGGCTATGGGAGCAACATCGCGCAGCGCCAGGTGGGTGGCCATTTTCTTTCTTGGTGCCCCCATGTCCGTGACTTTCCATATGGTTTATACCGAAGCTCCTTTTCTCGCGGCGATTATCTGGGCCCTCATTTTTCTCAACCGCAGAGATTATCTTGCAGGTGGGCTTCTTATTGCCGTTGCGGGCTGCTTTAGGCTCACGAGCATTGATGCTGTGGCCGCTTTGATCATCGTAGTGCTTATCCAGGCTCGTAGCTCTGTGCGTGCCTGGATAGCGGTAGGTATATCGGCGCTGCCATTGGTGGGGTATATCAGCTGGGCCTCGTCGTATACCCACGATATAGGTGGCTATTTCGGCTTGCAGAAGAAGGGGTGGAATTCAGCCTTCGACTTCGGCCACGCCACGCTGACATGGGTAGGGAAGGTGATCATCAGTGACCATAATTTAGGCTATATTCTGTCCGTCATCAGTATTGTCGGTGCCCTGATTGCGGTGATCTATGGGTTCAGACGAGCCCCGTGGCCGGTGTGGCTTTTCTCCACTGCGTTGGTCTTTAATGTGGTTCTCTCAGATGGCATCATGCATTCTCGTCCCCGTTTGCTCCTACCCGCGCTGCTGCTTTTTATTCCGCTAGTTATTCGTGCAGAGCAGAAGCTTTCACCAGCGGTATCGCTCAGTCTACTGAGCCTATGGGTCCTCGCGGGTGTAGCTTTTTCTAGCTATATGCTGGAGGTTTTCCCCTGGGCTATTTAATGGTGGGCCAATTCATGCAAGCCATGCGTATCTAAGCCGTGTAGGTCTGGGCTGTGTGAGGGGTATTTAGGTATTGCCCCGCGCCGAGAGTGCGAAGGTGGAGGTGACCATCGCGATGAGGGCGAGCGCCATGATAATCCAATTGAATCCGTGGACGTGGAACTGCTCCCCCAGAATGACATAGCTTAAGATAAAGGCGATGATTGGTTCCACTGTGGTCATGGCGGGGAGCGAGAGTTTCAAAGCACCGGTATTGAAGGCATATTGCTGGACTATTGTGCCAATAATGCTGCCGAGAATTAAGAACCAGAAAACCCAGTGGGTTAGCAGTCCGCTCGATCCCTCGTGCTGGTAGACATCGACAGTAGCTTTAGAGAGAACGGCAATAAATCCGTAGATAATGCCTACAATCACTCCCAGAAAGAGCCCGCGAATATTGCGGGGGGCGTGCCGCGTGGCGCGGTCAATGGTGAGGGAAACAATGATGCCGAGGCTGAGCGCTAGTGCCCACACCCACGCTACGGGTCTGGGATCACCTGGTTCGGGGTTGCCCAAAATGACGAGTACAGCTACCGCAATAGTAAGGACAGCTGCCCATCCAATTTCGTCGGCGTATAAGGGGCGTTTGTGATAGTAGGCAGTCATGGGCATGGTGAACATGAGTGAGAGTGCCAGGATGGGTTGGACGATGAGCAAGGAGCCGTAACTGAGTGCGACAACTTGGAAGGAATATCCTGCGAAAGCGGTGCCACAGGCGAACCACCAGAGGGGGCGTTTAATAGCAGTTATCACCGGCGAGCCTTGCAGGGTACCGTCGGCCGGGGCGCGCTCGGCGATATTGTGCCGAACCACGGTGCCCCACGCAATGATGAGGGCTGCGAGTGCCGCGAAGAAGACCGCGAGGATATTATTATTCATCACCATTTAGATTAGCGCTGCGTTAAAAGAAAATAGCTATCGCAACGGCGGACACGCTAGTATGCTTAGAAACCGATAATCCGAAAGAAATGAGTCGAGGAAGCCCGCGAATTTTCTCTTCTTGGATATGATGACACCATCTCTCTTGAGAGGTTGTGGCAGTGGGAGACCCTCACGGCGCAGCTGACAAAGGAGATATCTACAAGAGGAGAGTATCTCTTCCACGGGCTTCAGGAAGGGCTTCAGCCCGTGGCGTTAATCGTACAAAAATATGGGGGATCGTCGCTGGAAACGGCGGAGCGGATCCGGCGAGTGGCCGAAAGGATCGTGGCCACGAAGAAACAGGGTCACGATGTGGTTGTCGTTTGCTCAGCGATGGGCGATACCACCGATGAATTACTCGATCTAGCCGCTCAAATTAACCCTGTCCCGCCGGCTCGCGAAATGGATATGTTACTCACGGCCGGGGAACGTATTTCCAATTCCCTTGTGGCTATGGCTATCGCTTCCTTTGGGGCCCAGGCACAATCTTTTACTGGCTCTCAAGCGGGAGTATTAACCACCGAACGCCACGGCAATGCCCGCATTGTTGACGTCACTCCAGGCCGAGTGCGCGATGCTTTGGATGCGGGACAGATCTGCCTCGTGGCGGGCTTCCAGGGGGTTAACCGCGAGACGCGCGATGTGACCACGCTTGGTCGCGGCGGTTCGGATACCACTGCGGTTGCGCTCGCGGCGGCGCTCAATGCTGATGTCTGCGAAATTTACTCCGATGTTGATGGGGTATATACCGCAGACCCCCGTATTGTTCCCGATGCGCAGAAGTTGGAAACTTTAAGTTTCGAAGAAATGCTGGAGCTGGCCGCCTCTGGTTCGAAGATCTTGGTCTTGCGTAGCGTGGAGTATGCGCGCGCTTTTAATGTTCCGATTCGTGTTCGTTCGTCGTATAGCAATGATCCTGGCACTTTAGTGACGGGCTCTATGGAGGATATTCCTGTGGAAGAAGCAGTGCTGGTGGGCGTTGCCACCGATAGTTCCGAAGCCAAGATCTCAGTTCTCGGCATCCCCGATAACCCTGGTGAGGCTGCCAAGATCTTCCGCGTGCTTGCCGACGCTGAAATTAATATCGATATGGTGATTCAGAATATCTCCTCCCTCGAGGATAATCGCACCGATATCACCTTCACCTGCCCGCGTGCCGATGGGCCTCGAGCCATGGAATTACTCTTTAAACTCCAAGGCAGTGGAACCTGCCAAAATGTGCTCTACGATGACCAAATTGGCAAAGTATCCCTGGTGGGTGCGGGAATGAAGTCCCACCCTGGGGTTACGGCCACATATTGCGAGGCGCTGCGCGATGCGGGCATTAATATCGAGCTGATCTCTACCTCCGAAATTCGTATTTCGGTATTGTTGCGTGAGCAGGATGTGCCTGCTGCAGTAAAGGCACTGCACGCAGCCTTCGAATTGGGCGGTGGAGAAGTTGCCACCGTTTATGCTGGTACCGGCCGTTAACCCCCACGACCAAACCGACCATGTCGAATACGATAATCCTCGTGAATAGACCACAAGCTGCAACGCTCAGGTAGATCGAGGGAGGAGAAAGATAATGATGACCACCATTGCAGTAGTTGGAGCGACCGGCCAAGTTGGGCGCGTTATGCGCGCTCTCTTAGAAGAGCGGAATTTCCCCGCCGAGAAGGTGCGGTTCTTCGCTTCAGAGCGATCCGCGGGAACGACCTTAAAATTTCGCGGAGAGGATATCGTGGTGGAGAACCTCGCTGAGGTCACTCCCGAGAAATTGAGCGATATCGATATCGCCCTCTTCTCGGCTGGTGGATCGACGTCGCTGAAATTTGCCCCTATGTTCGCCTCTGCAGGCGTCAAGGTAGTAGATAACTCCTCAGCATGGCGCAAAGATCCTGAGGTTCCCCTTATTGTGAGCGAGGCCAACCCGCAGGAAACGCAGAATCTGCCCAAGGGGATTATCGCCAATCCCAATTGCACCACTATGGCGATCATTCCCGTGCTCAAGGCACTCAGCGATGCTGCTCAGTTGCAGAAAATGCACGTTTCTTCCTATCAAGCGGTTTCTGGCTCTGGTCTGGCCGGGGTGGAAACTCTAGTACAGCAGGTGGAAAAAGTGGGGGAAAAGGCCCGCGATTTGGTTCATGATGGATCCGCCACCGATCTCGAGGAACTGGGCCCTTATATGGCCCCGATTGCTTATAATGTGGTTCCCCTTGCTGGCAATCTTGTCGACGATGGCTCTTTCGAAACTGATGAGGAACAGAAATTACGCAATGAGTCGCGCAAGATCTTAGGACTACCCGATCTCTTGGTGTCTGGTACCTGCGTGCGGGTTCCGGTATTCACCGGTCACACCATGACCGTTCATGCGGAATTTGAAAAGCCCATCACCCCGGGCGAGGCCAAGGCTCTCCTGGAGGACGCCCCTGGCGTGGCTGTGGTGGATGTGCCGACTCCTCTGGCGGCTGCTGGAAAGGATGATTCCTTAGTAGGCCGCATCCGCCAAGATCAGACGGTAGCGGATAATAGGGGTCTGATCTTTGTGGTCTCTGGTGATAATCTGCGTAAGGGTGCGGCTCTGAACACCGTCCAAATTGCAGAGCTACTTGTTGGTTAATATCCGCTAGAAGTAGTCGAATTAGCCCCATTTCCTCGAGGGAGGGAGTGGGGTTTTCGCTATTCTGGGCGTGAAGAAAGCCTAAGCTAACTGCGAAAATAGCGATTCTCTATTAAAAGAGATTTCCTTGCAAGGATTTTCTTTTTAATGTATCTTGGGGCTGAAGATTACACTTAGAAAAGGCTCACAGTTTCTTATAAAGGAGTTCATGTGACTACCGACGATATCCTCGGCAAGGGCAAGCGCCCAGAACCAACCGGACCTACTACCCAACTGGGTGGACGCCCCGTTGCTTCCGAAAACGCTTCCATTACCCAAGGCCCACAAGGGGCTAGCGTGCTCAATGACTATCACCTTATTGAAAAGCTCGCCCACTTCAACCGTGAGCGCGTTCCAGAGCGCAACCCCCACGCCAAAGGTCACGGAGCTTTCGGTGAACTCCATATCACCCACGACGTGTCTCAGTACACGAAAGCCAAGCTCTTCCAGCCTGGAACCGTCACTCCCATGGTGGGTCGTTTCTCCACCGTCGCCGGTGAACAAGGTTCTCCCGATACCTGGCGTGATGTCCACGGCTTCGCCTTGCGCTTCTATACCGAAGACGGCAACTACGATATCGTAGGCAATAACACCCCCGTTTTCTTTATCCGTGACGGCATTAAATTCCCTGATTTTATTCACTCCCAGAAGCGCATGACCGCAGATGGTCTGCGTTCCCCAGATGCACAGTGGGATTTCTGGACTCGCACCCCAGAATCGGCTCACCAAGTCACCTATCTTATGGGTGATCGCGGTACTCCAACCTCCACCCGCCACCAGGACGGTTTTGGTTCTCATACCTTCCAGTGGATCAACGATGAGGGCGCCCCAGTGTGGGTGAAATACCACTTCAAAACTCGTCAAGGCTGGCAGACCTTCACCGATGCTGAGGCCACCGAGAAGGCGGGAACCGATCCCGATCTCCACCGCGAGGATCTCTTCCAAGCGATCGATCGCGGCGACTACCCAATCTGGGATGTCAAGGTGCAGATTATGCCCTTCGAAGATGCGGAGACCTACCGTTTCAACCCCTTCGATCTCACTAAGGTGTGGTCGCATAAGGATTATCCGCTGATCGATGTCGGCTATTTCGTGCTGAATAAGAATCCCCAGAACTACTTTGCCCAGATTGAGCAACTTGCTCTCGATCCAGGCAACCTCGTTCCAGGTATTGGCTTAAGCCCTGATCGGATGCTGATGGCCCGTGCTTTTGCCTATGCTGATGCCCAGCGCTACCGCATTGGACCAAATTACCGTCAACTTCCGGTGAACCAGCCCCTTAAGCCTGTTAATACCTACACCCACCAGGGTCAGATGGAATATCAGTTCAACCCTGCTGGAGCCCCAGTGTATAGTCCCAACCGTTTTGATAAGGGCGCAGGCTATCTCGATGATGGAAAAACCTCGGCAAGTGGTGAGAGCTTAGGCCAGGCAGAGGATCTCTTTATCAACCCTGATCCTCATGGCACAGATCTGGTTCGTGCCGCCTACGTGGCCCATAAAGACGACGATGATTTTATCCAGGCGCGCACGTTATACCGCGATGTCATGGACGATAACGCTAAGGAGCGGTTAGCAGATAATATCACCAATGCCATGGTGGGAGTCTCTGCTGAGACTGAAAAGCGCTGCTACTGGTACTGGGAGCAAGTAGATCCGCAATTAGGTAAGCGAGTACGCGAGCTCTTCGCTACCAAGAAATAATCGCTGAAGTAACCAGTGAAATAATCGCTCAAGATCACAACCGGTGCGTAGCTTGTGGTGCGCACCGGTTTTCGTCTATGTTCCCCACTCCTTTACGCACCCCCGACCAGCTGCTTGAATCATATCCGCGCGTGCTCGAGCCACCCGAGAACGGATGGTGCCAATGCGTACGCCGGTAATATGAGCTGCCTCTTCATAGGAATAGCCCAAGACTTGGGTAAGTATGAGCGCCTCCCTGCGCTCAGCTGGCAGTTGTTCTATAAGAAGACGGGTATCAACCCACTCTGACCAATCACTAGGAGGTCTAGGGTGGACATGCTCAGGGCTGGTATCTGCAGATATGGGCCGTGAAGTCTCATGCCGAATACTATCGATCCACACCCGCCTAGCCAGGGAAAGTAACCACGTCCGAGCTGAGGACCTAGCTGCAAAGCGGGGTAGCGCCCCCATTACTCGAAGATAGGTCTCTTGGGTGAGATCATCGGCGTTTTCTCGGCCTCCCAGATGCGCGAGGAGTTCCCAAATATCGCCTTGGGTGGCTTTGATAAAGGAATTTAGCGCTTCCCGATCTCCCCGGCCAGCTTGCAGAGCGAGATCGGTAATCTCCTCATCGGTGGGAGCTGGGGTGGTCATAATATTAATTCTAACACTGTGGCAGGTGGGCTATTAGATGCCGAGAGAGAGGACACTTAATAACAGTAGAAGCTGCTATTCTCACGAGATCGTAGAAAAGTAGAGGAGTCGTAGAACGCAGCTTGGCACGAAAAGCTCTGCACCCCTGGTATTCCACAAGTCTGATGAGGATACGTAAAGAATGAGTCTGCGTCGTGCTATACAGGAGGAGGGTAGACCTATTATTTAATTCTGGTAGGCGAAGAATATTTGAGGATTTCAGCCTGTTCCATAGAGAGAATTAGTGCCCTTCACTTTTACATGAAACAAGCAGAAGTGAAAGGCCGAAAGAGGGCGGACCCGTAGTGGACGTATTTGGTGAGCATCACTGAAAAGAAGGTTGTATGCAATACAAATAAAGGATAAGCGCCGCAGCCATAAAAGAACCCTGCTTTCAGATTCGTGAGTATTCTTGGATAGTCCCAGACGTTGAGGGTGTAGACGCGCTAGGCCGTGAGGGCACCGTGATGCTGGAGATAAAAGGAGCCGGTATATCAGACGCGCTGGATCGTCGGCCCTAAGCTCCACCATAAGGGAGAGGGTGTCAAAAGCCTCGAGAGGTTTTCTTCCGTCGCTTAAGCGGATAGGAACGGCAGCGACTCCCTAAGGTAACGGGGGGGGGGAGGATCAGGGCCTCATGCGGAGATCGGTAGGCCAAATTGCTACGCAAGCTGCGTATAAACCTAGTGGTAATAACAGAAAAATGCCCGCATAATCAGAAGGTAGTCGCCTGGATGAGAGTCTCTCCATAGTTGCTTCCCCTTGCGATCCTGTGTGGCGGATTGTCAGCTCCCGTATGATTAAGGGATGACAAGAAAAACCCGCCCCATATAGCTGAGGCGGGTCATGGTGGACGATTACTATGAATCTTCGGTGGCAGTTTGATATAAGCTACGGCCCATAATGAAGGAGCCCACCGCCACCACAACTAGGATGGCAATAATAGCTAGGATCCCACGGACAAGATCGCCGAAAACAAAACCTTCACGGTAGAAATTCACCAACAGTTTCGCAATGATCAAGAGCGGGAGACCAATATTAATTCCAGTGGAAAATAGGTTGGCAGCAGTCATGGGGTCGTAGCGCTTGCGCCAGAGAGCAACGGCAGTGATAAACATTAAGAGCCCTGAGATGAGCACCAAGATGCCGGCAATAGTTTCAATAATCATGGTTTAACGACGCCCCTTTGCGATAATACGAGCCACAGACATCGTGGGGAGAACACCGCCAGCAAGGGCGGCCAGCATTACTACTTCATAGGCGATCTGGGTGTCATGGAACATCGTCCACACCAAGTAAAGCCCGATCATTCCATAGAAGACCACATCGGAGATCACCGCGCGAGAGAACTCGTTGGCGGTGCTCAACATAGCCACCAGCGCAACCATGATGGAAAGAATCATAAGGACGGAGGAAGCAACAGCGAGATAGAAAAACATCGGTGAGTTACACCTGCTTTACGGGGACGGGGGCGGGATATTCCACCTCGGCGGATTCAAGATCGAGGGGAAGATTCTTCACCTTCGGTGACAGCTTCTCCTCCATATGAGCGAGATCGCGCAAAACGGCGCGAGGATCCGAGCCATAAACGGCGTGCACCATGAGGTGACGGGGGCCGGTTACTTGGTCGGGATCTTCGTCGATTAGCGTGATACTCATCGTTGCGGGAGTGATCGTGATGGAGCAGGCAAAGGCCGTAATTTCCCAGTCCTTCGTGACCCGCAACGGATAATAGACCACGCAGGGATCTACCTTTTTACTTCCAGTCAGGGTATCCCAAATCACCACCGAAGTGGCCAGCACCAGCTGCCATAATAGCCACGGAATATAAATAAAAGCATTCATATCTTTACCGTCCTGCCTGCATAAAGGAATCGGAGGCGACCGCAACCGGGGCACCCTTATCGCTGATCAGTACCGCCTGGGCATAAGCCTCAGTATCGAGAAGTTGCGCGGCCGCATCGTGGATCGCGCCCACGAGAGGGCCGGCGAAAATGAACATGGCCAAGGAGATCACCATCATCGACATCGCAGGAGCAATACGCCTAAAAGGTACGCGCAACGTTGAAGGAATACGGGATTTATTCATAACCCCACCCCAAAAGACCTTGCGCCACACGCGCAGCATGGCCAGGAAAGCAGCGAAGGAGGCGATCACCATCACCGCGAGAACGATCCATGCGGCAACCGAACCAGCTTGAGCCACAGCGATCATGATATAGAGTTTGCCCCACAAACCGGAGAAAGGAGGGAAGCCAACAACCGAAAACGCGCCTGCTGCGAAGACCGCGGCCACCAGTGGATCGCGGTGCATAATGCCAGAGAGCTTGCGCAAGGAGTTATTGCCATACGTTTCCTCAATAGCTCCTGCAGTCAAAATCAGCGAGCCCAAAGTGATCATATGGTGCACCATATACAGAATGCCCGCAGCAAGGGCTATGCGTGCTTGGCCAGCGCTAAAGGCGAGAGTGACCAAGATAAAAGGCATTCCATTAACCATCTGATAGGACAGCACTCGGCGCATGGTATTCTCCGCCAAACCAGAGAAGGAACCCACCACCATGCTGGCAACAGCGACCACAATGATGAGAGTGGCCCAACGCTGATCGAGATCGAAGATCACGGTATATATCCGGAAGAGGGCATAGACAGCCACCTTGGTATGCAGACCGGAGAAGAGCGCCATCACACCCGCAGAGGTAGCGGGATAGGTACGCGGCAACCATGTGTGAACAGGGAAGATACCAGCCTTGACCACCAAAGCGATGACAACGATACCCATGGCTACGGTGGCAGGACCATGACCGGCTGCCACACCACGGAGGGCGGCTAGATTGACTGTGCCCACAACGCCATAAACCACTGCCACGCCGGCGAGCAGGATGGTAGAGGTTGCTAAGTTCACTAGGACGAATGTGCGCCCCGCTGACAGGCGCGCCCAGGTGCCAGTCATGGCGAGCAGACCATAGGAGGGCAGCAGCATGACTTCGATGAACACGAAGAAGTTGAAGAGATCTGCGGTCAAAAGGGCACCCATCACTCCTGTGAGCAGCATGAGAGAAAGTGCATTAAAGAATCGAGCCCGAGTTTCACCAACCACAATCGAGAACCAGTTGGCTACAAACGCCACAATGGAGGTGGTGACAATCATCAGGGCAGAGAATTGATCACCCACAAATGGGATGGCTACGCCGCCAATATAAAGGCCCACAGAATGCGCGATCACGCCGTGGCTAGCGGTCAGCGCATAAAGCCACAATCCGGCTAGGCCGGTGCCCACAGGCACGATGAGCATAAGAGCATCGCGGACTAAGCGCCACGGGATAACCGCGGCCAGACCGACGAATAATAGGGGGATACCCACAAAGAGTGGGAGAGTATACGCGTATTCCATTAAAAATCTTCTCCCTTCGCGCTCTTGGGGCTGCGATAAGGGGCGCGGCGGCGAGTTGCCTGATGCGCCTCGTGGGCGGCCACCTCAGCGGTGGTCGTGGAACGACCGAGAGTTTGCAGCGGCGAATCCTCGTCGCTAATCATCTCGGCCTCGGTATCATCCGTGCGGCCCACGCCAGCAAGAGTGAGCATGAAGGTGGTGGTGGCCATGGCGATCACGATAGCCGTGAGCACAAAAGCCTGGGGGAGAGGGTCAGCGGCGGCGCTGAGATCGGTGATCGACGGGAATGGTTCCCCGCGCCACGCAGTCACGCCAGCCGAGACGATGAGCAGGTTAGTGGCATGGCTAAAAAGCGTCATGCCCAAGATGATGCGCAACATGCCGCGCTGCAGGACCAGGTAGACACCACCTGCGGCAAGGATGGCGATGGTAGCTGAGAGAATCACTACTGCTTCCCTTCTTCCGAGTTGATGGCGTCTTGGTTAATGGCATCCTGGTGCATATCCGTATCAGCTTGCAAGGCAGCCGCCTCCCGGCGCGCTGCTTCTTCGATACGGTGCTGTTCCGGAGCCTCTTCAGCGTGGCGATCTTCAGGATCGAAATCACGGAAGGAATCTGGAACCTTCATGGGCTGCCAGAGAGGGGATTTCTCACGCGTGAAATTCAATTCTTGGTATTCCATGCCCGGGCGCAAATAGCCTCCCAGGGCATTAATAGCCATAGACAGCATGCCGATCACCGCAAGGTACACTCCGACGTCGAAAATGAGCGCCGTGGTGAGGTGCTGATCGCCGATATGGCCGTGAATGGCGTAGAGGAAAGAACCATGGCTAAGGCCAATAAAGCCTGCCACAACCGCGGTAATCACACCCGATGCGGTGAGATACACAGGCATAGCTACAGGGAAAATACGGTGATCGTGGGCATAGCTGATATAGATGAGCATCATGGCACAGCCAGCCACTAAGGCAGCAATAAAGCCACCACCAGGTTGGTTGTGTCCGCGCCAGAAAATGAGCACACTCACGATCAAGAGCACCGGAACCAAAACCTTCAGCAGGGTGCGCAGTGGAATGGAGTTCACGGTGGCCTGGCGGAAAGGCGCAGGGTGGGTACCGGGGTAGAAGGGGTAGCGCGGCATCGACGTCACAACTGCGGCGATTACAACCGCAGCCATGCCTAATACCGATAGTTCTCCTAAGGTATCGAGAGCACGGAACTCCACCAAGATGGTATTGACAACATTATCGCCGCCGGTGATCCCGGGAGCTTCGTTGAGATACCAGAGGCCGATTTCGCTACGCTCGTGCCGGCCCAAAAGCATATAGGAACCCAAGAAGGTCATGATGCCCATGGCGATAGCAATGGGGGCTCCGAATACTTGCCGACGCTTCTTCGTTGGATGGAATTTATCCGGCTGCTGCCGGATAACCAACATCATGATCACAATGGTCAGTGCCTCAACTAGGAACTGGGTAAGAGCCACATCTGGGGCACCAAGCATGAGCATCTGGAAGGTCACACCAATACCGGCGGTACCCACGAGGAGGACCGCAGTAAGACGCAGGCGGGTCCGCACCAATCCCAGTAAGCTGAGGGCAATAATGAACAAAGGTATGAGATCAATCAGCGAATCGGTGCCCTCGATACGAGGACGAAGAGCCACCGAATCGATACCGCCATTGATGAGTCCCTGAATCGTTACTGCCGAGCCCAAGAGAATGATGAGGCCAAAGACATAGGCCAAATGCCGCGCCGGGGAGAGACGATCAGCCATGGTGCCAAAGATTTTGCCCACGGTGCTGGCCCCTTGATTAAATCGCTGCAGCAGATCATTGCCGCTAAATGGCAGGCTTTCGCGGTGCGTCATAAGCGCCCAGATTGCGTGACGGTAGTACACGCCGATGAAGCTCGCCACTAGAACCACGATGGAGATGATCAGCGGGATATTAATCCCGTGCCACAGGCTTAAATGCAGGTCAGGGGCGGTGCTAATAGTACCTACCGCGGCGGCGATCGGACGATCGAGAGCTGCTACGACTACTACGAGAGGTAGAGAGAGCAGGCCGGGGAGAGCCGCTGGTAGCCATAGGGAAAGCTTTGCTTCTTTGACCGCGCTCATATCTCGCTCGCCATCGATGAAGCCATCGAAGACAATGCGTGCGGAATAAGTAAAGGTGAAGAATGCGCCGATGGCGGCAGCGATGAGAAGCAGTACGACTCCCCAGTTTGCAAAGGGTGCTTCTTCAAAGGCTGCCAACATGCCTTCTTTTGAGATAAAGCCGAAGGTCGGAGGAAGAGCAGCCATGGAGCTCGCAGCAATCACCACTGAGGTGAATGTAAAGGGCAGATTGCGCCAACAGGAGCCGAGACGCTGGGAATCGCGGGTTCCCGTCTGGTGGTCTACCACGCCAATGAGCATAAAGAGGGAAGACTTGAACAGCGCGTGCGCCAAGGTGTGCACCAAAGCCGCAGCCAAAGCAAAGGATGTACCTACACCGATTGTGGCTACAATCCAGCCGAGGTGGGAGACCGTGGAATAGGCCGTAAGCTTCTTCAGGTCCGTCTTTTGAATAGCAAAGAACGAGGACACAACGGCCGTGGTCATACCGACGATAATGAGCAGATAATTCCAAATAAGAACCTCATGGAATACCGCAGAAAAACGCATCAGAACGTAAATGCCGGCCTTAACCACAGCTGCCGCGTGAAGAAATGCCGAAACAGGAGTAGCTGCGGCCATAGCTTCCGGAAGCCAGAAGTGGAAGGGGAGCTGAGCGGATTTTGTAAAAGCAGAAATCGCAATAAGCACCGCCAATACCATGGTCATCGTCGGCTTTTCCGCCCAGAAGGGAGAAGCCAAAATACCTGAGATCGATGTGGTTCCGGCTTGAGTTGCGGCGATGGCCATGGCTACTAGCAGGGTGAGCCCACCGATAAAGGTAAGAATCAGGGTGCGCTGGGAGCCCTTCTCGCCACCGGCGCCGCCGGAGCGGGCGATCAGCATGAAGGAGGCTAGGGACACTAATTCCCAAGCGATAAATAACACAAACGCATCATTGGCGAATACCAGCAGCAAGATCGAGGTCATAAACGCTGTCATGATGGTGTAGAAGCTGGTGTTGCCTTCACCATTAGAAAGGTATCCAGATGAATAAATGAAGACGACTGCACCGATGCACAGCGCAAGCAGTGCGAAGAAAACGCTAAGGGAATCAGCTCGCAACGCTAGGTTAATATCAATGCCGGAACCCAAAAGATTGGGAATCCAAGTATAACTATATTCGAGGGCGTTACCGGAGAAGATGGCATCGAGGTGCGGTACCAAAAGCGCTGCTGCCGCAATAAAAAGGGCAGCGAGCGGCCAGCCGGCACGGCGGTCGAGTATCCTCACCAACACAGGTGCCGCGGCAACGCCTAACGCCGACAGTAGTGGAATAACAATTAAAGACACGAGGCTTAAATCTCACCCCCAAGGTACACCAAGGTACCAAGGAGTTGACACCCCCTTCTAAGATCTCGCGGCCGAAGCGCACTGTCGCCGCAATTATTCATCCACCTAGAGAAACGATTGCGGTACAGCACATCATCTATCGGCCGTGCGGTGCTCTTATATCAGGGTGCCTGCTTTCATTAACTTGAAGGGACTATTTACCAACCGTGTAAACCTTACCAGAGTGCCCTAAAGGTCGTGCTAGTGCGCTATTTTTGTGAATCAAACTACTAGTGACCCACACGCCTTAATACTCTAAAGTGTAATGAACGTAACAGAGCTTGATAGATGGATCTTGCGGGAGTTACTCGGGGGTTCTCAGTGGATCGTAAATAATTCTTGAGTAGATCTTTCAGTAGGATGGACGGTGTGCCTTAGCCACCACCTGCGCTGCCCCCGATACCGTAGAGAACTATGAGCCAGCGTCGTATCTCACAAACCCTCCAGCGTATTATCGCTATCCTCCTCTTAAGCCTCCCCCTCGTGGTCGGAGCGATCTTTACCGTCCTCCAGGGCATTGACCCTGCTGATTCGTGGTCGCGGGGTGAGGAAAAATCAGGAGCCCCGCAAGCCGTCGACGATTCGGCTCTTATCCAAGCCCGACGAGCGGCAGGCGAAGCAAACTCCCAGGCCGGCTTCCTGATAGGCGGCACGAAAGAACTCGTCGATGCCACCGCAGCGATTGACGGCGCCACCGCGGATATAGAGGATCCAATTCGCCGAGCACGGGAAGGCTCCCAACAGCTGAGCCAAGGTTTGGTGGAATTGCAAAATGCCACCGGTAGCCTTGGCGCTGGGGCCACCGACGTTGCTAATGGTGTGGAACAGGCCGTGAACCAGGTGGTCGGCTTTGAAGTAGTGCGCGGGCAAATCATTAGCGCCCTCGATAACTATCTAGCCCAAATCGAGGACTCGAAGGATCCTGAAGTAATAGCTTTAAAAGGCAACCTCAAAGACCTTCGAGAGCGCGCCATGACTTTCCAGATTGACCCAGCTCTCAAAGGTCAGTTGGAAAAATTGCGTGACGGATCGCGAGAGGTAGCTAATCAGCTAGCTGCCCCAGGATTTGCCTATCATGACGGTGTCTATACCGCCACCAAGGGCTCCAAGGAATTAGCCGATGGGCTCGTCCAGTTAGAAAATGGGACAGGTGAAGCCCTCCAAGCAGTCGAGCAGCTAAAGGGCGGGGCCGCTCGGATTAATGATATGGCCAATCTAACCAAAGATCGCATAGGAGCCGTACAACGCGCTATGCCTATTGCCCCAGTAGGAACTGAGCAGGCAGAGGAGCAGGGTATTACCAAAGCCCTAGCCCCCATGTATGGTTTTCTAATCGCAGCGCTCATCCTGCTCGGCTCCGCGCTTGCTAGCCGCAATCATAGGGTGATAATGGCCTTAACTACAGTTCTGATTTCTCTTGTCGGAGCCATTTCGTTCCATATTCTCACGACCGGAGCCTCCGTGGGAGATAGTGCGATGGTCGCGCTCATCCTCGGCCTCGTTTCCCTGGCATCAATGATGGCTGGGATGGTGCTATCCCGTCACTTTAGCGACGTTGTGGCCCAGATTCTGAGCCTGGTTATAGCAGTCGGGCAGATCGCTGTGGTGGGCTGGGCCTGGCATCTCGCCGCTATCAACGAAACTCACAGTACCTGGATGGCACTGAGTGCGCTATTCCCAGTACACTATCCCACGGCTGCGCTGGTAGCACTTGGAAACTCTGGATCGCAGGCTGCTGTTATTCTCGCGATTGGTGTCTTGATCGGGTTTAACCTTGCTGCGCTGGGCAGCCTATGGATGACCAAGAAGACGCAGGCATAAAAAATCCCCCTCAAGGTACCCGCAGTGTTCTTGAGGGGGATTTTTATCGCTTTAAACTTTCGAACTGAGCATCTTTACATGGCGGTACAAGCCCGCTACAAGGCCAGCGAAGACGATAATACCGATGAGCTTGGTGGCCTCGCCGAAGTCGAAGAGGGCCAGAGGCTCCTCGGAGCCAGTGGCGCCAATGATGCCCGCATTAAGGACACCAAAGAGGGATTCGCCCACAATAAGTCCCGTGGCCAGAAGAGTACCCATGCGTTTGGAGAACTCAGGATTATTTTGTTTATCGGCCCAGTGGTTATAAGCACGACCCAAGAAGGCGCCAATTGGAATAATCAGCGTCAAGGCGATTGGGAGGTACATGCCCATACCCACAGCTAGTGGGGGGAGGGTATAGCGGGCCTGAGTAGTTTTCCGCAAAGTCTCGTCGATAATAATGACAACGACACCGATTAGGGCACCCAGACCGATCCGTGACCAGTCAAGGGAGCTACCTAAGATTCCGTTGGCAACCGACGATAAGAGGGAAGCCTGGGGTGCGGCGAGGGCATTCTCCCCCGCACCTTCCATACCCACAAAGCCGAAGCCAGAGAGCATAAGCTCGAGCACAAGGGGGATTACCAAAGAGCCGAACAGCACACCGATTACTAGGGCTACCTGCTGCTTCCAGGGAGTAGCGCCGACGAGTTGGCCGGTCTTGAGGTCTTGCAAATTGTCGTTGGCAATCGTAGCCATGCCGAAGACTACAGCGGATGTAAAGAGCGTATAGGCCACCAGCGCGAGCGCATTACTATCAGCCTCATCGCCGGTTACGGCCTTAATGAGCAGCGCAGCAGCCAAAACCACGATGATACCGACGCCCGAGATAGGGGAGTTGGAGGCACCGATCAGACCCGCCATATACCCGCAGACCGAAGCCACCAGCAATCCGATGAGCAGGACGAAGAGAATACTCAGCAGCACCAGGGTGGTGGTGTGATGGGCGATCTCGGTGACATTAACGAAGAGATATAAAAGAGCACCGATGGGCAGCATCGAAGCTAAAATAACGCCAACAACGATCTTAAAAGGAATATCGCGCTCAGTAATAGGCACCTCCTGGCCACTATGCCGCAGCTGAGAGGAGGAGATGGATTCCTTGATGCCTTTAATGATGGGGCCGATGATTTTAGCGAGTGTCCACACCGCGGCTACTGCCATGGTGCCAGCACCAATAAAGCGCACTTCGGTACCAAAGGTGGTGCTCACAGCGGTGGCAAGCTCTGTGCCGGAGGTTATACTTGCGGCCGAGAAATATGGCAAAAGGACGCCATAAGAAATCAGGAGCCCCGCAATCATGGCCACACCTACACCAACACCCACTAGGTGGCCCACGCCGATAAGGGCTAGCGAAAAGGAACCGCCGATCATAGTGCCGCCAGCAAAAACCCTAAAAGGATAGGAAACCCCACCAACAACTGCTTTCATGGCTGCTAAGAGAGCAAATCCTGCCGAGGCCAAACCGCCGGCGATGATTACTTTCAATCCCTGCTGGTTTTCAGCTGCAGCCGATCCATCGGCGCTGCTATCGCCAACCTTGAGCACCTCAGCGGCCGCCACTCCTTCGGGATACGGCAGGTCTGAGCCGGTAACGAGAGCGCGGCGCAAAGGAATGGAGTACATCACGCCTAACGTGCCGCCGAGGGCGCAGACGGCGGCGGTGGTGAAATAAGGGAATCCAGACCAGAAACCGATCATGACTAAACCAGGGAGGACGAAGATAATGGCCGAGAGCGTGCCTGCTGCGGAAGCGATAGTCTGGACAATATTATTTTCTACCACCGAGTGATCGGCGAATCGGCGCAGCACAGCCATGGAGATGACGGCAGCTGGGATAGAGGTAGCGAAAGTAATACCAACCTTGAGGCCTAAATAAACATTGGCCGCAGTAAAAATGAGAGTTATAAGACCACCGAGAATGATGGAGCGAATTGTTAATTCGCGGACATCACGAGAGGTCTGTGTATGAGTAAGAGACACGCGTCCGCCTTTCTGCTACCTGAAGTGAGGGTGTGGAAACTGTTGAGAAAACAATCTCCAATTTCGTAGCTGCAAAGGAAAGTGCTGACACCAAGACGCGAGCAAAAACGGTGCTAGTAAATCTCGGAGCGACCTCCATCTTCTTGCGAAAATAAGCCCCAAAATCGGCGATTGATATCGAAAATCCTAAGCTATACCTATCAGATTGTCTATTTGTGTATACATTCACAGATATAAGGACAACGGGTTAATCGGCAGCGACGAGATTGAGCCTTTGGCAGTGCTTGGAGGGTGTTTAGAAATATATCCGCGGCGAGAACACTGTAAACTCTTTGCTGAAAAATGTGACAAACCCTACTATCTCATGATTGTAAGAAGTAGGTATTGCGAGTCGGTATAACGAGGTCACCCGCAACTAGGATCGGTCAGCCAATGTCGGCCTAATTGGGCGCGCTAATTGCGTCATGGCATTGCGCCCGCGCAACTCCACCGATTTCATTAAGGTCCACCGCGCCTGCTCAGCTTCATTGGCTAATCTTAAAGTTGCCGCGTTGGTAATAACCGCTCCAGGGGTATCCTTGGCAATCTCCGTTAGGCGTGCCGCCGCGTTAACAGCATCGCCGATAACGGTGTATTCAAAACGGTTCTGACCTCCAATATGGCCGGCCACTACGGTTCCAGCCGTCACCCCAATACCAGCCTCGAGCCGCATCCCTTTTAAACCTTGACGCAGCTCTCGAGCCGCTTGCAAAGCGTGACCAGCATAATCCGATAAGGCCAAGGGCGCTCCAAAGACCGCGAGTGCAGCGTCGCCCTGAAATTTATTGATAAACCCCTTATTGCGGTGCACCACCTCCACCACATGTTCGAAGAATCGATTTAATTCCTCAACGACCTCCTGGGGATCATTATCTACCGCAAAGGTTGTCGAACCGATAACGTCGACAAAAAGCACCGCCACTTCGCGATTCTCTCCACCTAATTCCGGCCGCTCCTCCAAAGCGCGTCTGGCTACCTCAATTCCAACATAGCGGCCAAAAATATCGCGGACTCGTTGACGTTCTTTGAGCCCCCGCATCATTTCGTTAAAGCCCGCCTGTAAGGAACCGATTTCGGAGCCATCATAAATATCTACTTGAACATCCGTATCTCCGTGGCGCACCTTATTAATAGCGGCTTTGAGTTCCACAATTGGATCCACCACGCTCATGATAACCAACGTGGTTCCCAAAAATCCGGCTGTTAACGCCGCAATAGCCAAAGCTGCAATCGCTGGAATAAGAGCATCCAAGCGCCCCAGGAAATACCCATAACGGTGGCCTACTAAAAGCAATAGAATTCCCAATATAGGGATCGCAGAAGTAAGTGCCCACGTCAATCGTAAACGGAATTTAATCGGCGGTTCCAGTGTGGAATCTTCAAAACGACGTGCCATGGCTGCTGCCGCAATCGGGCGCACGATCCGTTCCGATTCCAGGTAGGTAAACATCGCCGCCATGAGCGTGGTAAACAGCATGGAAACTACTAAGACGACAGCTAATTTGGGGGAGGTGCGGGCGGAGAAAAAGCCCATGATCGCCGTTCCTAGCGCCCAAAAAAGCACACAAATAGCAGTTTGATAAAAGGGTATGCGCATGACTAGATTGCGTACCATATTTGGATCGTGGCGATCCGGGTCACGCTGCCAGTCAAAGATGGGGCGGAAGAGGATAAAGGTCGCGATCGTTCCTGTGGTGACCGCCGTGATTAGCAGCAAAGACCCAATGGGTTCCATGTGTGGAGCCTGGGCTAAAATATCGAAACTATCCACCGGCAGCAGCACATTAACAAAAGCCATAATGCCTATAGCGGCTAACAGGTTCGAACTAATGATCGTGGCCGTATATAGGGGCCACGAAGTCTTGGCCAGCCAGGACACGAATCCCCACATTTTTTCCATGGCCCTAACTTTAACCGCCTTGAACCCGTGGCACCCAACGAAAAGTTGATAATGCTAATACGCTGGGAAGCGTGACCGACTCTTCAGTACCCGATATCTTTAATCAACTCGGCATTAAAGCACGCGTTGCTGAGGAACTACGCCGTGCTGCAGCAGCCGCACGTGCAGGTTCCGCCTCTAGTGCCATGACCCATGCGTGGCTATTTACCGGCCCACCGGGCTCGGGGCGTTCGGTTGCAGCCCTCGCTTTTGCCGCCGCTCTCGAATGCACCGGTCCCGTACCAGGTTGTGGCCGCTGCGAAGCGTGTACAAAAGTGGGGCGCGACGCCCACACCGATGTTGTCCATATTATCCCGCGCGAACTCTCCATTGGTGTGGAGATGATGCGCCGCGAGGTCATCGAACCAGCAGCAGGGCTTCCCACCGTGGGGCGGTGGCGTATTGTGATTCTTGACGACGCCGACCGGCTGACCGAACAATCCGCCAACGCGCTGCTCAAAACTGTCGAAGAACCACCCGCTCGTACCGTCATCATTTTATGCGCACCGTCGCCTGACGATATTATTCCCACCCTCTTCTCCCGCTCGCGGCATATCTACGTCCCCCAGCCCACCCGCGATGAAGTGGCTGCGATTCTCATACGAGACGGCATCCCTACCGAGGTCGCGCACCTCGCCGCGGCAGCCAGTGGCCACCATATTGGTCGCGCCAGACACTTAGCCCGGGACGAAAAAACCAGAGAACGCAGATACGCGATCCTCAACCTCGCCGAACTCATAGGCCACGGGGATCAAGCTTTCCAAGCAGTGACTGATATCGTAAAAAGCGCGAAAAAATTTGCCATAGATAACCTCGCGCCCGAAAACGAGCGCGAGATTGATAAACTGCGGCTCGCCCTTGGTATGGGAGCCAAAGGAAAAGGGGCGCACAAAGCACTCGGGGGCGCAGCCTCCCACATCAAGGAACTTGAAGCAAAACAAAAGAAGCGTGAAACGCGCGCCATTCGCGATGTGCTGGATATGCAACTAGTAGATCTCATGGGTCTCTACCGCGACGCTTTAATGATCGCCTCTCATTCCCCCATCGATCCCATCCACCCCGATATGGAAGGGCTTGCTAGAGAGCTTTCCGCCATTGGAGTTGAAGGGCTGATCGCTTCGCTCGATGGAATCCAGAAATGCCGTGAGGCTTTTAGCTTCAATGTGCGCCCCGAGGCTGCGCTGGATGCGATGGTGGGGCGACTGAGGATCGCTGCCAAGGTGAGCTAATAAGCGATTTGGAAAATCTGCACAGTTATCATGTAGAATCACCGCGTGGACTAAGAGCTACTTCCCGTTGTGGAAGAGAGCTCGTTTGCGCCGCCTTAGCTCAGTCGGTAGAGCGTTTCACTCGTAATGAAAAGGTCGTGGGTTCGATTCCCACAGGCGGCTCCACTAAATACGCATCCAGATACAAAATTCGGGCGGGAGATAGCCCCCTTGAGGGTCGTATTTTCATTGGAAATACGCGGCGCTCAAAGGTTTTCTTGTGATATAGACGTGGCATTGGTAGTTGTAGCTAATGGATGAGAAGCTGTGAATACTGAAATCAGGGGAGTTCTTGATCCGAACTCGCGAGATTTGTTGAAAATGTTTAGGTATAGATATTCGGACGAAATATTAGACCTTTGAGTTCGATTTGACGTTTGTATCTATTCCTGGGGAAGGCAGTAGTTCGCACTCATCTTGTATGCTCAGCGTGTTGTCGTGGAGTATGTAGAGGAAGCTATCGCGTTTTCAGCCTGGTGAATAGTTCCATGAGGCACTAAGTGCCTTTATACACGACCTCAGTTACGTCGTATTCAACTCGATCAGAGTAGCGCCTACGCCATGGAAGATATCGGTGAGGGGGTCGAGATTCGTAGTGACTGGGTCGAGTGATGCAGGAACTGAAATGGAGTAGTGGGTCAAAATGTCTAGGCTTATTTCAGAGTTACTCGTTAAGTGGATTTAGCCCCATACACTGATGCTATTTTCTATGGTGAAGTTCATATAGCAGTAGAAATTTAGGAACGTGACACAGTTTTGCATCACGTTCGATACTAACGAGAAATACCAAAGCTACGCGCTACTGCAGAAAATCTTCACCACGGACCTCCTGCCCAAAACCATCAAGACTAACTAAGGTTAAATACCCCAGTACTACGTCTCAAGTAACCACGAACCTATCATCGACCCTGCCACGTGGGAACTGGGCCGGCACGAGACCGCAAGTCGGGCCGCGCGGGAGTTGGTGTGGACGCAAAGATCTGGCACTCCACCAGCAGACACCGCCGATATATTTGGCGATATAACAATAAATAGGAACACTCCACAGGCTGTGCCACACCTCATCGAAGCGGTAAAAAAATTCAAGACACATTCACTGGTGTCATAACCAGGCTCGCGCCACCACGAAGCCAAGAATCCCCGAACCTGATCATTGCGCAAGCTTGTCACTCCGCGAAGCTAGAGGAATAACTAGCTTCGGAAGCCTTCGTCCGTGACGCGATCCTTACGCACCTAAACCAACTCATAACTATTAATGCCTCCCAACTTCTAGACCAAGACACCTACCAAACAAGATATTGAGAAGTTTTAAGCCGACTATGAACACCACAGTGAATGAAATAAACAGATTTAGTAGACATCCACCACATCTACCAACGCCAACACTGCACAAAACAAGTTCACGTCTACCGCACCAAGTACCCGGTCGTGGACTGCAGTGAGGAAGCCAAGAACACACTCATAGATCTCGCCACCGCCCGCGAAACCGGGAATATCGCCTTCACGCTCAAAGACAGCCGCACTTTGAAATTGTAAGACGATAGTAGTTGCCTTTCAAGTGTTCACTTCGTATAGTAAACATATTAGGCATATAAAACTATTGAGGTAGATAAGGGGGAAATAATAATCAATACTTACCGAGAGCGATAGCATAAGTTATAAAGAGTGTATATCCAGTTATTAGGAGCAATGATGAGGGACAATTATGGAAACTACATAGGAAATATTGGTAATGGCAATCATATATCTATGGGGCGAAATATAACGAAAGTTCAGGAATTGACTAATATTAATGACTTAGCTGAATAATATGTATTTGCTAATACGCGCTTAAAAGAAGAACGGCGAGATCGACTCTTTAAGAATGGAGTTCTACTTCTTATCTGTTTATTGTTTGTTGTTGGGATAAGCGTTTATCTATGGTTGAACAGAATGCCTAACTTTAGCTTACTGAACTTCGAAAATTATCTATCTGACATGCTAAAACAGTTCTGGCCAGCTTTCCTGGCTGATTTATCATCTTTCCTTATTGGAGCCCAAGCTGTTGGTAATTTAACGCATCCAACAAATGTAGAAAACAAACTTAGGAAAGTTTGGAATGCTGCTAAGGATCGGGCTAAAGTCATAACCCCAAAAAAGAAATGGAAATCCTCTTGGAAAGGTGCCTGCCGCTCAGCACATGAGAAATACTCCAATGTAGAATATGATGAGAGATAATTTTGGGGTTTATATAGCAACAATCATTCTATTTGATGCCAAAAGCACACTTTCCATAAGAGTTGTCTTTTTTATAAGATATCTCAAAACTGCCACATAGTCTAATAAAAGCTAACCGTGTAGCCTTGCGCCCATCCTTGCCAGATTTGCACCAACCTCGAGTCGTGTATCCAGATGAGTCACTAAACAATTACTAGGACACGCATTCAGATATTGCCACATGTAGATAAGCGGCTATTTGGATGGGTGCTTTCGCTTACTGTGGGCCAGTTAATGTAGCCACGATGGCGGAGTATAGCTGTATTGACAGGAGTAGGAAGGTCCCTTCAAAAGAAGACTTATTCAGGGAGCGACTGTAAAACACCAGAGTGCGCCCAAGTTAAGCTTTCGGATTCTATTACGTAATATCACTGGGGCTAGTGAAGGGTCTTCCTTTGGAGTCGGTAGCCGAAAAACTTTCTTGCATTTGGGTATGTGTTCTTCTGAAGAGTCTTTGAATCAGGCGTCTTGGCCTGCAACTATTATTAGATTCGCTGAAAAATGACTCTGCGAATATTGGGTAAACGCCATGCCCAGTGACGTCTATTTTGTTGAGCGACTCACCACAAGCGTAGAAATAGCAGTGAGGGTGATAAATAACGAAACTGTGGCCTCTGAGTTCTGTGACACTGGGCTCAAAAATGGAATATTAAAGGCTAGGAGTGCGTAAGCCAGGAGGAGGGGGAGATCACTATCTTTATCTCCTCCATCGGTGAGACTGGTGCAGATTCGGGCAAATTGCACTCCCGCAAAAATTGCCCCTACAAGATTTGCGGTGAGGCTGATGAAGAAATACATTCTCATATAGTAAATGAACGTGGGTAAGGTTCCCATTACTCGTTCGGTGCTGATCAAACTAATGAGTTCTCTCAGATGGGACTGTGAAGGCTGGCTGTAGGTGCACACCTGTAGGCACCAGCATAATCGGCAGTATCTACCATTCGTAAAAAGGGATTCTTCTGATCCATTTGATAACAGCCAAGGGATGGACAGGTTCCATCCAGTCATATGAGTTTTTGAAAAACTCGCTAGAGAGCCGGTTATGCCGAAACCTCGTAGCCGAGCGAGAATCGTCGGTGACGAAGAGTTTTGTTGGTACTAGAACGCCTGGCCTCATGGAGGTGTAAATTACGCGGTTTCACAACTCGTCGGCGCTAGCCGATTGAGTCCGTGTGTATGTTGCTGATACCAATTGGGTGCGCGAATTTGGGTGATACTTAGGGATCGGAAAACACTGTCCGGATGGTGTTAGTTGGTGTCTTCGTCTCTGATCCACCCACCGATTACCTTAGGGATCACAACCGGGGGATCACCAAGAAGATCCCGAAGGTTCCCCTCACGCTCAACCGGATTACTAATCCGACGCTTTTGCTTCCGCCCTTGATCCTCACCAGGCTGGGCCTGATTCATCATCGGAACAAACCCACGCCCTTGAGAACCCGACTGAGACGAACCCGCCCCACTCGAACCCGCCCCACCGGAGGAATTCAATCCGCGGGAAGTCCCCGACGACCCATCCGGACCGTTCGACCCCACACCACCAGTACCCCCTGGCCCGTGCACACCAGGAGAAGAACCCCGAGGAGTGCCCCGCTGGTTGAGACCATTGTCGGCAAACGCACCACCGCGACGAGCCACGTCACCTGAGGTAGTGCTGTTGCGGCTACCAGTTGTGCGGTGACCGATATAACCAGTCCCATTTTTGGAACCTAATAAACGCGAGCGGGAGTTGAGGGAGGAATGATCTTGGGCGTTTGCACCTAAAGCTCCACGGTCACCGATGCTCCCTCCGGTTCCAAGACCACTATAAGGAGTACTGGTAGTGGTGGGATTTTTACCTGTTAGTGTTGCATACGCATGTGGTGGGAGACCACCACCGGTGGCAAAACTAGTGTGTGTGGTGGTTGTTGCTGCGGTGGTGGTCATTGGCGAGGCCCCTGCCCCAGCAAGGCCTGCCCCGTGAGGGGAAGTGAGGGTGGTACTTGCTTGGTGGGTGTTAATGGTGGTGGGGTTATGTGGGTTACTTACCCCGAGTGTGTGGTGATCGGTGGTATTCGGGTTATCGCCACCAGCGGTTGCTGATGTGGGTGTGCTGGTGGTGTCGGTTGTGGGGTTTCCTGCTGTTTCGGTGCTAGGTGTGGGGTAGACGAGGTTGCGTATGGGTGGGTTAGCTGCAGCGATCTCTGATTGCAGGCGTTGTTGGAACTGGTCGAGATAGTTTTCCTCCATGCGCTGTGCGTGTTGTTCTGTTTCAGTTTCGATCATGCGTGCTGTGGTGGGGTCGTCTGCTGCGCGGGCGGCGGCTGCTTGTTCAGCGCCGCGTTTGCGTAGTTGTTCGATTG